>JACPYM010000061.1 GCA_016196035.1 Acidobacteriota bacterium
AGGCCGCGAAAGATGCTGGGTTGAACCTTTCTGAATGGATTCGTCAAACCTTGAAAGAGTCTTGGAATAAGAAACAGCGCAAGGCGAGAGCCGACGCGAGGGCGAATCCGTAGGATTAAATTTTGAAATTAGGACACGGCCGACACTGCCGACTGGGGCATGGCTTTGCCTTTTATTAGGGATGCTGTTAGGTTTGCGGGCATTGATGGCGGCTGACCCGCGCCCGACACTAGCACTCGCGGCGTGAGGCGAACGCACACTGCGCATACCTGAAACGATTGCCCTTTTTTCCAAGCCAAAAGCGTTTTACCCGACGTTGCGCGTCGTCCGGAGATGACGAAAAGCACGCGCCGTCAGCGTCCGGCAAGCTGCCAGCTTGTCGTGAATCCCGCTAGCTGCTTGATCCGCTGACCGCGACAAGCTGGCTGCTTGTCCGACATTCCTTGAGGAGCTTTGACTGTGGCTGACATGATTCGCATCACACGCGGTGACAACCCTTATCAACGTGAAGTGCAAGGCAAAGCCAATGAGCCGATCTGTGTCGCCGGCGTATTGGATCGCGCGCGGCTGTTGTTCGGCAGGCGCGACGTCACGTATTCGCTGGCCGAGATCGTCGAGCGGCTGGATGAAAACGTCCCGCGCATCGCCATCATCGGGGGTTCGCCCGATCATCCGGCGCACATCATGGATTTCGAGACGACGGCGCGCGCGGCCCTGCGTATCTGGGAAAACGGCGGCGTGCCTTTCGCCTTTTCGACGCCCGTGCTGTGCGACGGCACGGCACAATCGAATGCCGGGATGTGCTATTCGCTGGAATCGCGCAATGCGATGACCGCCATGATCGTGAATCAGATGGAGGCGCAGTGCTATCACGGCGCGTTTGTGATTCAAGGCTGCGACAAACAACCGACCGCCGCTATCGTGGCGCTGGCCGCGCTGGACATCACGCGGCGAGCACGCGGCGATGCACCGGTCTTCGCCACGTTCGCGCCCGCCCACGTCTTGAAAGGCGGCAGCTTCCCCGACGCCCTGCGCGCCGAGATCGAAGCCTTAGCCCAACACGCCGACGCGCACAATCAAGCGGCCATCGCGGACGATATGCGCGACGCCTTGCAATACGTTTTGCAATGCACGACCAATCAGGCCTTTCAGGGCGTCTTCACGCGCGCCGTCGCCGCCGGGCTGCTGACGCAAGCCAAGCGTAAAGAATTGGAAAAGCAATTGGCCGTGCATACCTGCGACAGCAAGGGCGGCATTTGCGCCTTCAATGGCACGGGCAATTCGTCGCGGCACATCGTGGCGGGCATGGGGTTGGTGCATCCGGCGCTTGAACTGCTGACCGAGCCGCCGGATCAAACGCGCGTCAATGCCGCCGTGGATGCGCTTTTCACCTACTGCAACAACCCTGATTATTCGGTGGCCGAGATGGTCAAGCGCAATCTCGAAAATGCCGTGCGGATTCATTCGACGACGGGCGGCTCGACCAATCTGATGATGCATTTCGTCGCCTGCATCATCGCCGCAGGCGTGGATTTTTCGATTCAGGAGTATGACCGCATACGCCGCGCCACGCCGATTCCCGATCTGTTCGATTACAGCCTGACGCAGGGCCGCACGATCTTTGAACTGGCCCAGCAATGCTGCACCGGGCAGATTCGCGGAATGGAAACGGTGATGTACGAACTGCTCAACAACGGCGTGCCGATGCGGCTGGACGCGCCGACGGCGACCGGCACGACCTGGCGCGCGCGCTTGGCCGATACGACGAACCTGGCTGCCACGGGCGTGCAAAACAATCCGATCATTCTGAGCAAGCCGCGCCGCCCGATTAGCGGCATTGACGTGTTGAGCAGCAATTTCTTTGATTCGGCAGTCGTGAAAATCAGCGGCATGACCGATGCGCAACTCGATGAGTTCGACACCAAACTCGCCATCGTGCTCTATTTCGAAAACGAAGACGAAGCCAACGCCAAGCTGCTCGACGATCACTTTCTGGAATCGGTCAAGCAACACGCGGCGCTCACACAGCAGGACTTGCTGCGCATTTACGGGCATAACACGCAGCAACCTGCAACCGAGCAGATAGCGGCGCTTTCACGCGCTGAACTCTTCGATCACCTGCTGCACGAGCACCAGCTCAAATTCGCCGTCGTCATCAGCGGCCAGGGTCCTGAAGCTTTCGGCATGCCTGAGATGTTCACGCCGATGCAGCACATCAACGCCAATCGCCATTTGAAAAAACTGGCGCTGCTCGTGACCGACGGGCGCTATTCCGGCGTCAGTTACGGCGCGGCCATCGGCCACGTCACGCCCGAAGCCAGACGTCGTGGCGGCATTCTTTATTTGCAAACCGGCGACTTGCTACAAACCAATCTGCGCGCGCGCGCAATCGTGTTTGTTGATAAAGCTGCTTTGCGGGAGGAAGGCGCAGTGCGCGCCTTTTCTGGCAATCTCGCCGCCGAACGGCAGGCTATCGGCGAAGAACGCTTGCAACACATTCGCCAACGCCGCTTGCAGATCGTGCCGACCAATCGAATGGATAACGTGACGGATGCCGCGCGTGGTGTGGTGCCGCTGGGTTTGGCCGAATGCGCAACCGAGAGTGTTGAACCGTTGCTCAAATTGCAGCGGGCGCAGGCTGGCGACTGAGGCGAACCAAAACGCACATTCAACCAAACTATCAAAGGGGCAAGCGGCCAGCGCGTTTGCCCCTTTGATATTTCGCGCCGCAGTTTTCCCCACCGCAAAGCATTGCGAAAAATGGCTGCGAAGATTCACGCAGCCGGGAACGTTGGGTGGGCGCACAGTTGCGCGGGCTTCACCATCCCTCAGTTGGCATACCGGTTGCTGATTTGCAGGGTGTATGGATTGGAAACTGTTTCGCAGACTTTCAATAACAAAAGTAACCGAAGGAGGGCATTATGTCAGAAGAAGTCAAACGTGAGGACTGGGCAGGCTTTTGCAATGAATTCAGCAAACGCAATCAAGCGCGGCTGACGCGCCTGGAAATTTTTGGCGAAATGGGCGCGCAGGAAGAAGAGCGCTCTTTGCCGCTAAACGGGATCAGCCTCGCCGAGGGTGGCACGAAGCTGGAAATCCTGCTCGGCGGCGCAGCGATCAATGACCCGCGTCATCTGACACATACCATCGAGCACGTCACCAATGTCTATGCAAAAACGGCGGCGGATGGGCAGGACGAGGCCTTAGAGATTGTGGATGCCGCGGGTACCAAAACGCTGCTCCGGTTTGAGTCGAGAGCGTAGCAGCCTGTTTTGAGTTAGTCCCGCGACTGCGCGCTCCGTTATTCGCGGGACTAATTCAAAACGTAGCCCTTAAACTTAAATCCTTCCAGCCATGCAATTTGGCTGCGATGTAAGGTGCGAGGAAGAGAAAACTCAATCCAAACAGCATCAGCCCGCCCGCGCGCACATCGTAATCCGCCAGCAGCCGCTCCCAAGTAAGCCCTAATACCAAGCGGCCCAAAGCGAATTCAAACAGCAACGTTAGCATTACCCAAAGCCCGCCAATCAGCAGCAACTCCTTCATCCTGCCGGCTCGCAGCCAGCGAATGAATAGATAAGTGAGTCCCAGAATGATGAGTGAGCCGGTCAATACGCTGACCTGCCGGGCACGCAAATCGCCGAGCAGCGGGGCGAGCAGCAATTGCCGCAACGTACCGTGCAACGATTCGGCGGCCATCAAGACCAGCCAGACAGCCAATGCTCTGAAAATCATCTCAAGATGCCCTTGAATGAAAACAATGCGTTTCGCCCTCGCCGGTCTCTCTTACACGGCAACTTTTTCAGGCGCGTGAACGGCTGGCGGAAACGTCTCAGCCCAACGTTTGCGGCTGTGCTTTAACATCGAGGGATAGATGATCCCTTTCAACAGCGGCGTCACCAACGCCATATAAACGGGGGTGAACCAATTGAGCTTCTTCACATAAACCGCGAGGTAAAGGTTGTAGCCGTTGCTCGTGCGTTCCGTCGCCAAGAGCCAGAAGCAATGCACCGTGTGATTGACGATCTCGGCCAGAAACTCATTCTCGAAGCAATAGAGCACACGGCTAATCCCCTCGACGTGCCCTGGCGGAATAAGCGAGCGTGCTCGCTCTTCCGCGCTCAGCCGTTCAAGATACGTCACCGCAGCCGTCAGGCGTTGATCATCATCCCAATGCAAAACCTGCCCGATCAAGCCACGCAACCAGAAGAGGGCTTTCGTCACCGGCCCAGCCTCAAATTCACCAGGTTGGCTGGATTCTGTCGCGGCCCTGATCTCGCGCAACGTCATCTTCGGGCGGCCTCCCGGTAATTCAAGCCGGTAAAGCGTGCGCAAGGGCACGCCGGCCAGGAAGCTGTGCACGCGCAAAGGCTGTTGCATAAATTCACGTACAAGTTCTGTTTGCATAATCGCCTTCCTTTCAGCGGCGGTTGCGTTCGGCATAATCCTCGGAGGAGGCAGGATCAAGTTCCCAACGATGACGATCACGCTCTTTGACCTTGTCCAGCGAACGCAATGATTCGTTATCATCGAACATCAAGCCCGCACCTGCGCCCAACTCATCCACGAGGCTTTGATCGGGCGTGGGGTTTGCGCCCCCGACCGACTCTTCGCCGACATCCGCGTCCTCCCAGGCGGCGTCAAGATCGCCGCCCGATAGTTCGGGGGAGTATTCGTGATGCTCCCGCAATCGCGCGTTGAAGAGAAATTCGCCACCGGGACCGCCGAGCTTGGCGGCTTCGGCAAATTCCTCTTTGACCTCTTCTGACGGTTCGGGTTGAGAACTTTCAAACCGGCCTAAATCAATCGAATGTGGTGCTGTTTTTTGTCGCGTCATATTGCCCATCCCTCCATTTAACGGTACTGGTAGGTGCAAACTGCGCGCCGGGGGGTTCGTCTTGGCATGGGCTGAAAAGGTGGGGAGCATTTCGCAGCGGCGTGCAATTTTCAACAGCCAACGCGAGAGAAACGCTGTTACTTGCCCAAGGCCTCAGGCAATTTCTCAAAGCGTTTATTCGCAGGAATGAAATCGCTATTGCCCTTTGAGCGCTTCTTCTTTACCCTTCGGCTTGACCAACCGAAACCCATCTTTCGTGACTGTTTCACCAGGAGCACACCGATGAAGAAAATACTGTTTTGCTGTTGCCTGACGCTGTTGTTGGCGCTATCCGCCACCGCGCGTGACAACAACGACCTCGACGCCAAAGTCGAACACGGCTATGCCGATTCGAATGGCGTGAAGATTCACTTCGCGGCCTTGGGGCCGAATGCCGCGCCGCTGGTCGTGATGATTCACGGCTTCCCCGATTTCTGGTTCACTTGGCGCGATCAGATGGTGGCGCTGTCGAAGGATTACCGCGTCGTGGCGATTGACCAGCGCGGCTACAACCTGAGCGACAAACCGAAGGGCGTCGAGAATTACGACATGCAACTGCTGGCCGGGGATGTGGTGGCGGTGGTCAAGCACCACAAACGCGACAAAGCCATCATCGTTGGTCACGATTGGGGCGGGATGGTCGCTTGGACAGTGGCGATGTACATGCCGCAGATGGTCGAACGGCTCATCATCCTGAACCTGCCGCACCCGACCGGACTGTCACGCGAATTGGCGAACAATCCGGCGCAGCAGAAGAATTCGCAATATGCGCGCAACTTTCAACAGCCGGATGCGCACACCAAGATTAACGCCGAGGGGATTGCATTTTGGGTAAAAGACCCCGAAGCCAAGAAAAAATACATCGAGGCATTCAACCGTTCTGACCTTGAGGCGATGCTGAATTACTACAAACGCAACTACCCACGCGAACCTTACCAGGAGAACAAAACGCCTCTGCCCAAGGTGCAATGTTCGGTACTGATGATCCACGGGTTGGGCGATACGGCGCTCTTGCCGGGGGCGCTCAACAACACCTGGGAATGGCTGGAAAAAGACCTGACTTTGGTCACGGTGCCCAAAGCCGGACACTTCGTTCAGCAAGATGCCTCAGATTTTGTCAGCCGAAGTATGAAAATGTGGTTGGCTCGCTAAGCTGAAATATGGTAAACATTCGCGCCGAGCATAGTGCACTTGTGCTATTTTCCCGGCAGAAGCCATTTTGAATGATGTGGCGCACACATTATTGAGCGGCGACCGAATGTGATTTCAATCTCCCCCCACCTACCTGCACGCTCAGGTAGCTTGGTGTTTTGATGGGTGCTTGGGTGGGAAATAATAGTTTCCCCTGGTGAGTTGCTGTGGGCGTTGAATTAGCTCCGACAATCGAAGGAACCGTCCTGAATTACCGCTATCAGGTTGAACAGGTGTTTAACGACAAAGGCGGCATGGGACTGATTTATCAGGCGACCGACCTGAATTTGCGCAGCACGGTCGTGCTGAAAAAGTCCCGGTTTGTGGACGAACAGTCGCGCTCGGCTTTTGAACGCGAGGCGCGCTTGCTTTACGGCTTGCGCCATAACGCCCTGCCGCGCGTCATTGATTATTTCATCACGGAAGACAGCAGCCAGTTTTTCGTCATGGAATTCATTCCCGGCCAGGACCTCAGCGAAATGCTCAGCGACCGCATCGAACACGGCGAAGGCCCCTTCCCGATTACCCAGGTGCTGGATTGGGGCGATCAATTGCTGGATGCTTTGCATTATCTGCACATGCACAACCCGCCCATCATTCACCGCGACATCAAGCCGCAAAATCTGAAACTGATGCCGAATGGGCAGATCATCCTGCTCGATTTCGGGTTGGCTAAGGGCGCGGTGTCGGGGATGACCTTGGGAAGCGCCAGCATTCAGGGCTACACGCCAAATTACGCGCCGCTCGAACAAATGCGTGGGTCGGGGACGGATGCCCGCAGCGATATTTATTCGCTGGCCGTAACCATGCATTGCCTGCTTTCAGGCCAAATGCCGCCGGACGCCGTTTCGCGTGCTATTGAAACACTCAGCGCACAACCTGACCCGCTCCGCCCTTTGCAGGAAATCAACCCAAGCTTTCCCGCGCCTGTGTCAGAAGCCTTGCAACGGGCCTGTTCGCTCAATCAGAACGAACGTCCGGGCACCGCACTGGCAATGCGCGACGTGTTACGGCAAACGCGCGCCAAACTTTCACGCATAGATTCGCAAATCCTCTCGGAATTAAAATTCGACACCCATCCGGGTTCGAAGCCCAACCCACCGCGCACGGCCAGTGACGACTCACCCAAACGTGAAGTGAATTCACCCGGCGAGAGACCAGCAGAGAAATCGCCATCACGTCACGTTGCGGAGGCGCCCAGCGTCAGAGCAGTCGTCGAAGCAACCAATGCGACGCCGCAAGCTGTGCGAGAGACTACGCCCAACGTTGCCGGGGCCGATGTCAGCGCGGAAAGGGCCACCAACCTCAACCTCCAAACACCTCAACCTCAACCGTTACAACCGATGGCGAAGGCAGCGCCTGACGCAGCGCTTCAAGCTGACAGCCCGTCGCCTATCGTTCAGGCTCAAGGGGCATTGGTCAATGCCCCTTCCGCGCCAACGCCATTCGCGAAGCCCGTTGCCACACCAATGGCGGCAGCGGTTGCTGAAGCCATACCGGAGCCGCAGGCTTATGACACGGTCGTCACCTTCACTTCCGAAGCGCCGGGTGAAGCCGAACCTGACCGGCAACGCTTTGATACGATAGTGGGGTTTCCGGCGGAAGCGGGCGAAGCGGTAGAAGAACACCAGCGTTTCGACACAGTCGTAGATTTTCAACCTGGTCACCTCGAAGAGACTGAAGCAGACCGGCAACGCTTCGAGACGCTGGTCAATGTGCCTGAGTCGCTTGATAAAGAAGCCGTCCCTGCGTTAGCCGAAGCCGTGCCTGCCCCAGTTGCGCAACCTGCCAAAGATGCGTCATCCCCAACCCCAGCGGAGTTGCGGCCCACCAGTCTTTTTGTCATTGAACATAAAGATGACGGCAAACGCATCTTTGAGCCAGACCCCTCATTATCAAAAGGACGGAAAGGACCTAGTCCTGCGCCCAAACTGGTGCAGGAAGCCAAACCCGCCAGCCCGCCAGCGCCTGAACCGGCGAACGGCTGGGGACAGCCAGCGCCGCGCCCCCTCAACGCCAACCCCAAAGCCAACCAGCGGCCCTTGATTGATCAACCGACCTCGTTGCGGCGCGAGGTCACGCTGGAACCTGAAGTCGAGAAACCCAGTCAAGGCGATGTGCTGCCCAACATTGATCTGACCGGCGTGATTGCCACGCCGAATCCAACCGCCGTCTCCCCCAAAGGGATGCGTTCGTACACCGAAGTCATTGCGCTCAACGTGCGCATGGAGATGCACGCCATTCCGGGTGGCGAATTTTTGATGGGTTCGCCCGAAAAGCAGGGCTATGCCGATGAATATCCGCAACACCGGGCCACGCTCTCGCCTTTCTATATCGGCAAATACCTCATCACGCAGGCGCAATGGCGCGCGGTGATGCGCACGAATCCCAGCCATTTCAACGGGCCGAACCATCCGGTTGATAGTGTCACTTGGGATGAAGCTTTCGAATTCTGCCGCCGCTTGAGTTACGCCACCGGGCGCATTTATCGGCTGCCCACCGAAGCTGAATGGGAGTTCGCCTGCCGTTCGGGCATGCAAACGCTGTTTAATTACGGTGATGAAGAGGAATTTATCGTGCAGTATGCTTGGTGTCTGACCAACTCCGGCAATCACACGCATCCGGTGGGCGAGAAAAAACCGAATGGCTGGGGTCTTTATGATATGCACGGCAATGTCTGGGAATGGTGTCACGACTGGTACGCCGCCGACTATTACCAGCACAGTCCGAAGGTCAATCCCTTCGGCCCTGCCAAAGGCACCTCACGTGTTTTACGCGGCGGCTCCTGGTATAGCCTGCCCAACTACTGTCGCAATGCCGGACGCAGCAACCATCAGCCTGATCTGCGTGATCCCCTGGTCGGCTTCAGAGTCGTGTGTGAGGCGCGGAATACCTAAACGCGGCTCGTCTCAGTAACTGATGTTACGCAGGCGAAGAATTGCAAGAAGGGTTGACACCCTCTGTGTGCCGGAGGCACAGCGGATTTTAGCCGGTGGTGGAGGCCTCGCCGCAACCACCGGAAGCAGGCGCACACGCCCCGCGCCCCGGGAGGGGCGCAGGACAAGCCTCCACAATCAACAGCCACACCACGGTGTCTAACCTTACTCCC
>JACPYM010000062.1 GCA_016196035.1 Acidobacteriota bacterium
GCGATTATCGCGACGGCGCGCAAGTTCCTGGGGGTGATCTACCGGACGCTGAAGAACAAATGGGTGTTCGCAGACTTCCCCCATTTCGTCCTCGCCGAGGGCTAACAACCACCTCGGAGTAGACAACTCATCATAGGAGGAATAATTTTCGTTTCAATTTCGGATCAAATCGAACAGCCAGCACGGCGCGGACAGCAGGCGCCTGAGCAGCGTTTGAGCGCGAGTGCGCGGCGTCTGACCTCATTTTTCAATTCAGCAAACTCAAGTATGCTTAACCCGTCACGCCTGACAGGAAGCCGGACTTTTTGCTGGCCAACTTTCATGTCTTGCGCGTCACGGGCATGAACAAGCTGCCACCCAGGCTCTCCGGTTAGCGCCGCTGCACTGCGCGCTTTTCACTCATTTGCCTGGCGGGAGAAGCTCCCTGCTGATGCGCGCCACGCCTGAACGTTGCGCGCATCAGCTTGCTTGGCTGTCGCAAAACCAATTTGGCTACATTGCAGCTTGCCTGCGGGCCAGGATGACTGGTAGACGTGGATAGCGGGGCAAAACCGCACTTGGTGTCTGGCCGCCGCGCAAAGCCAAACAGAGTTTAGGGGTGGCTCCCATGCGCCTTGCACCTGTACAGCGGCAGTGGTAGAAGGGTGTTGTCTGAAACTGAAAATTTTTCCCAAGCCAAATTCATTATTGATTTATTTTTTTTGACTGTGATTGCTGCGGAACGTCCGCTGAACAGTGATTTGGCACACCACCGCACAGTTTTGGATTAGCCGCGAAATCAAACATACCACCCACGCTTACTCCACGTGTTGAGATTGTTCTCCGTGTTGGTCAGGGAAGCTGTCCCACCCTCCCTAGAGTCGTCTATGTTGCATCAATCTCCCCTATTGAAGCACTTGCTCAAGCGCGCTGGCGGTCTCCTGCTATGCCTATTATGCCTGCTGTGCCTGCTCACCTCCCCCGCGCTGGCCCTGGCGCTACTGCCCGAACCCGGTTTAAGCAGCGCCAGCCTTATTTTCCTGCCCTGGCCAGGGAAGCTTGTCTGGCTGGGGCTGCTTTGTCTGGGAATGGCGCTTTACCAGTCAACGCCACAGGCCGCAGACCTCAACGAAGACCTCAACCTCGATCAACCTTTCGCCAAAATCTTCGATGACTTGCCGGTGCCGATGGCGCTCATGCGCATACGTGATCGCGTTTTCGTCTCGGCCAACCAGGAATTTCAACGCCTCACGCGTTTGCCACTCACTGGCATTGTGGGCAAAACCCATCAACAAGTTGGGTTCGAAGTGGCACCCGCCGAACAGCAACGCTTTTACGCTTGCATTCTGGCGCAACCGCGCGTGCGAAATTACGAATTGACGTTGCGCTTCTCTGGGCATGAACTTGTCTTGCTGATTTCGTCTGAACAGATCAGCTTCAACGGCGAGCCTTGCCTGCTTGGCTCATTTCAAAACATCACGGCGCGCAAGCTGGCCGAAGAGCGCTTTGCCAAAGCCTTTCACGCCAATCCGGTCTCGATGACGATCATTCGCCGCCGCGATTACCGCATCGTCGAGACCAACCCCAGCACGTTAAAACTGACCGGCCTCACGCGCGCCGACATGCAAGACAAAACCTTGCGCGAGCTGAACGTAGAGATTGCGCCGGCAACCTGGCAGGAAATCAACGCACGTCTGGCCGCCACCGGCCAGCTCAGCGACTATGAATTCAAAGTCATTTATCGCGGCCAGGAGCGCACTTTACTGGCAGGCGCTGAAACGATTGAGTTCAACGGCGAGCCTTGCATTTTGTGGTCGCAACAAGACATCACCGAACGCAAACTCGCCGAAGAGCGCTTTGCCAAAGCCTTTTATGCGAACCCGCTGCCGATGTGCATCAGCCGCGCCAGCGACCTGCGCTTTATCGCTGTGAATGAGAGCACGCTACGTTTTACCGGCTATACGCGGGCGGAAATGCTGGGCAAAACGCGCTGCGAGTTGGGCATGGTCGCCGATGAAGCAGAAGAACAAAGGCTGCAAGCCCAATTGCAAGACCACCAGGCGTTGCAGGATTTTGAGTCGAATGTAACCCTGCAAGGAAAACGCCATACGCTGTTGGTTTCGGTTGAGTCAATCGTGCTGAACGGAGAACCCTGCTGGCTTTGGACTTCGCAAGACATCACCGAGCGCAAGCGCATAGAGGAACGCTTTACCAAAGCCTTTTTCAAAAGCCCTACGCCCATGACGATCTCGCGGTTTGCCGACCGCCGCCATCTGGCCGTCAATGATAGTTATGCGCAACTCACGGGGGTGACGCCAGCCGAGTTGGTGGGCAAGACGGCGCAAGACCTGGGGTTTGTCGTTGACCCGGTGAAACAAACGCTATTCTGGCAAACTTTGCTAGAGACCAAGTCCGTGCGCAATTTCGAGCTTGAAGCGCAATACCGCACGGGCAACCGGAGCTTGCTGGTGTCGGCGGAATTGCTGCCCCTGGAAGGCGAATTGAGCATCTTGTGGACGCTGCTGGATATTACCGAGCGCAAACAGGCTGAAGAACGCTTCACCAAAGCCTTCCAGGCGCACCCGCTGCCGATGGTAATTTTGCGGTATGGCTCACATGAAATTCTGCATGCCAACGAGATTTTTCTCCGGCGCTCCCGGCGCTCGCTCGCCGAGGTGCAAGGGAAAGTGCCCGCCGAAATCGGTTTCGGCATTGATCTGGCAAAGGTCAAGGCCATTACCGAGATGTTGCGTGCGACAGGGTCGGTGCGGGATTACGAGTTACAGACCAGCTATCAGGGGCAGGAACTTTATTTTTTGACCAGCGCCGAGTCTATGAACCTGGACGGCGAACGCTGTGTGCTGTGGTCATTTCAGGACATCACGGCCCGCAAACGCGCCGAAGCGGCCTTGCAAGAAAGCCAGGCCCGCTTGTGTATGGCGCTGGAAGCCGCAGCGCTGGGGATTTGGGAACACGATCTAAAGACCAATCTCGTCTATCTGGATGAGCGCGCGCAAAAGCATTTCGGCCTCGCCTCCGGCCTGCCCCTCGCTGAAATCTTTTGCCGCATTCATCCGGATGATTACGAAGCCGCGCGGCGCGTGATGCACGCCCTGCACGATCCGCAAACACCGCGGCAACAGCAATCGCTCGAATATCGTTGGCGGCATCCGGACGGGACGACCCGTTGGCTGCGCTTCGACCTCTATGTCAGTTTTGCGGGGGAAGGCAGCCAGCGTCATCCCGTGCGCAGCATCGGCACCAGTCTCGACATCACGGAACGCAAGCAAGCTGAAGAAGCCTTACGGGAAAGCGAATGGCGCTATCGCAGTCTGGTCGAAGATCAAACTGAATTCGTCGCGCGCTGGCGGCCCGATGGGACGCGCACCTTCGTCAACGACAGTTATTGCCGTTTCTTCGGCTTGCCCCGCGAGAAAGCAATCGGCACGAAATGGTTTCCGGCGACTTTTGACGAGACCACGCAAGCGGAATTTGCCAAACTGCTCGCCTTGACGCCCGCGCAGCCCTTGCATCAGGTCGAACACTTGACCCGCCGCAAAAATGGGCAACTCACCTGGACCCACTGGAGCAATCGCGCCATCTTCGATCAGGGCGGACACCTCAGCGAATTTCAATCCGTGGGGCGCGACATCACTGAACGCAAGCAGGCCGAAGAGATTGCCCAGCGCTGGCAGAGCGTGTTTAACCAAACGCATTGCGCCATGGCCTATCTCAATGCCCGGGACAACACGTTTATTGATGTCAACGAAGCCTATGCCGGCGCCCACGGCTATCGGCGCGAAGAGTTACTGGGCCAGCCCCTCGCCATCCTTTATCCGCCTGCCCGGCGCGCCGAATTGGCCGCCGACATTCAATTGACTCAGCAGGCCGGCCATCGCGTTTTTGAATCTACGCACGTGCGCAAAGACGGCACCAGCTTCCCGGTGTTTTTGGAGGTCACCGCGTTGCAAGACGCCGCTGGCCGGCCCTTCGCGCGCATCGTTTATGCACGGGACATCACCGAACGGAAACAAGCGGAAGAAGCTTTGCGCGCCAGCGAATTGCGTTACCGGCAATTGGTCGAAGATCAGCTTGATTTCCTCGTGCGTTGGACACCGGATGGCCTGCGCACCTTCGTCAATGATAGCTATTGCCGCTTTTTCGGCTTGCCACGCGAAACGGCCATCGGTACAAGCTGGTTCGATATGGCAGCGCTCGCCGCAGACGATCCCCTTCGCCAAAAACTGGCGGGCATCTCGCCCGAGACACCGATTGTTGAATGGGAGCACCAGTGCCCTGCCCCGGACGGCAGCCTAGCTTGGACGCATTGGGTCAATCGCGCCTTTTTCGATGAAGCTGGCCGCCTCGTCGAATTTCAATCAGTCGGACGCGACGTCACGGCGCGCAAACAGGCAGAAGAACGCTTCGCCAAAGCCTTTTACGACAATGCGGTGCCGATGAGCATTGTGCGCGCCGACAACGATGTCATCATCGAGGTCAACCGCGCGTATACCGTACTCACCGGCTGGTCGCAGGAAGAAGCGTTGGGCAGGACTTGCGCCGAAGCCGGCATCCAGTTTTCGGTTGAAGATCATCAGCGCGCGCTGGCTGAATTGCGCAGGACTGGGTTGTGCAATCCAGCCGAATTCAAGGCCGATTTCAAGACCGGCCCCAAAACCCTGCTCTCCTCCGCCAGTTTGATCTTCTTTAATGGAATGGAGTGTGTGCTCTGGTCGGAACAGGACATTACCGAACGCAAGCAGGCCGAAGAAATCGCCCAACGCTGGCAAAGCGTTTTTAGCCAAACGACTTTCGGGCTGGCCCACACCAACGTGGCTGACAATACTTATCTGGATGTTAACGAAGCCTATGCGCGCACGCGCGGTTATACGCGCGCGGAACTGATTGGCCAGCCGGTTGCCATCATCTATCCACCAGAAGAGCGCGCGCGAATTGCACAGATCACCATCGAAATTGATCGCACCGGACATGCCATTTTCGAGACCGTCCATCAGCACAAAGATGGCTCGCAATTCCCTGTGCTGATGGAAATCACGGTCATCCGTGATGCTCAAGGTAAGCCCGTTTCGCGTATCAGCTACACCAGTGACATCAGCGAACGCAAAAAGGTCGAGGCCGCGTTGCAAGCCAGCGAAGCCAAATTCCGCATTCTGGCCGAAACCTCGCAGGCGGCGATTTTTATCACCGATCAGGAGCGTTTCCTGTATGCCAATCCAGCGGCAGAAAAAATCTTCGGCTACACGCCAGCGGAAATGTTGCAGCATTCGTTTGCGGGTCTGGTGCATCCTGATTCTCTGCCCGCCATTCAAGCGCGTTACAACGCCTGGTTGCACGGTGAACCCGTCGCCACCCGCACCGAGTTAAAGATTGTGACGAAAAGCGGCGCGCCGCGCTGGATTGAGTCGGCGGGCGACAGCCTCGTGCTCAACGGCCGCCATTGCTATCTCTCAACGATCCTCGACATTACCGAACGCAAACAGGCCGAAGAAGCCTTGCGCGCCAGCGAAGCCAAATTCCGCGCGCTGGCTGAAACCTCGCAGGCGGCGATTTGTATTTACGATGCGCAGGATACCTTTATCTACGCCAACCCTGCCAGCCATGAGTTATTTGGTTATACGCCGGCTGAACTGACCAGCAGAACGATCTGGGACGTGATTCATCCTGATTCGCGCCCTGCGGTGGTAAAGCGTCAAGCGGCCCGCTTGCGCGGCGAGACCGTTCCCCCACGTAATGAAATCAAGATTCGTAATCACGCCGGTGAGACTCTCTGGGTAGATTATTCAATCGGTCAAATCGAATTTGCAGGCCGCTCTTGTTACGTCATCACGAACTTTGACATCACGGAACGCAAACACACCGAAGAAGAATTGCGCATTTCCGAAGAACGTTTCGCCGCCGCCTTTAACGCCAGCCCCGATGCCATGGCGATCACCACTTTTGACGAAGGCCGCTTTGTTTTGGTCAATGATGCCTGGGTCAAAACTTTCGGCGTCACACAGGCAGAAGCGCTCGGCCAGCGTTTTCAAAGCCTCAACCTCTGTGTGGACGAGGCGCAACGCAACTACCTTTTCAATCAAGTGCGAACAGTTGGGCCGGTGGTGGATTACGAGGTGACGACGCACGCTCCGGAGGGCCAGACCAGCACGCTATTAGTCACTGCCAAATTGATCAAACTCGGGGCTGAAACCTTTGTGCTCTCCGTAAGCAGAGACATCAGCGAACGCAAGCGGGCCGAAGAAGAGTTGCGTATTTCCGAAGAGCGATTCGCCGTCGCCTTTAACGCCAGCCCGGATGCTATGGCCATCACGACCTTTGATGAAGGCCGCTTTGTTTTGATCAATGACGCTTGGGCCAGGATTTTTGGTGTCAACCCGGCAGCGGCACCCGGCCAGCAATTGCAAAACCTCAACGTCTGGATGGACGAAAAAGACCACCATTATATTTTCAATCGGGTGCGCACAGCCGGGTCGGTGGTTGATTATGAAGTAACCGGGCGCACGGCGCAGGGCCTCTCCATTACGTTTCTGCTCACGGCTAAATTGATCAAACTCGGCGCCGAAACCTTTGTGCTGTCGGTGATCAAAGACATCACCGAACGCAAACGCGTCGAAGTGGAATTGCAAACCTCACAAGCACAATTACGCAATCTGGCCGGACGTTTACAAACCGTGCGGGAAGAAGAGCGCACCGCCATCGCCCGCGAGATTCACGACGAACTGGGTCAAGCCTTGACCGGCATCAAAATGGATTTGAAATGGCTGGAGCAATTGCTGCCGCCTGAGGCTGAACCGGCGCGCGAACGCCTCACATCAGTGTACAGTTTGATTGGGAATACGGTGCAGAGTGTGCGGCAATTGGCCACTTCGCTGCGTCCGGGCGTGCTGGACGACTTCGGACTGGTCGCGGCGCTGGAATGGCAAGCCCGTGATTTCACCAAGCGCACCGGCATCGCCTGCGGCTTTGACGAACTACCCGAAGAGTTGCCGCTGGAACCCGCGCATGACACCGCGCTGTTCCGCATCTTTCAAGAAGCACTGACCAATGCCGCGCGCCATGCCGGGGCCAGCCAGATCAACGTGCGGTTACGTTATGAGAGCAACGCCTTACGCCTGCAAATTCGTGACAATGGAAAAGGGATTAACGCCGACGCCATCAAACACAGCCGTTCGCTGGGTTTGGTCGGAATGCGCGAACGCGCGTTATTGTTGGACGGAGAATTCAGCATTGAAGGCAGTCCCGGCGCCGGTACGACCATCAACGTACACATTCCGGTGGCTGCCCACACTCAACCAGAACCTCTAACCGGGGAGAACACGAATGATTCGCATCCTGATCGCCGATGACCACGCCATTGTGCGCAGTGGCCTGAAACAAATCGTCACGCATACGCCCGACTTGACCGTCGTCGGTGAAGCCACCTCGAGCCAGGAATTGCTCACGCTGGCGCGCCAACAGCCTTGGGACCTGATCATCCTCGACATTCACATGCCCGGCCGCGGCGGCCTCGAAACGCTCAAAGACCTCAAACGCGAGTTTCCCAAATTGCCCGTGCTGATTCTGAGCATGTACCCCGAAGACCAATACGCCGTGCGCGCCATCAAGGCGGGCGCTTCCGGTTACCTCAGCAAAGACAGCGCGCCCGACGAATTGCTGACTGCCATCCACAAAATCCTGCGCGGCGGCAAATACATCAGCTCCATCGTCGCGGAGCACTTGGCGACCGCCGTTGATGCCAAATCCGACAAAGCGCCGCACGAATTGCTCTCGGACCGCGAATACCAAATCCTCTGCCTGATCGCTTCCGGCAAGACCGTCGGTGAAATCGCCGTCGAACTCAATCTCAGCGTCAAAACCGTCAGCACGCATCGCGGCCGCATCCTCGACAAAATGCAGATGAAGACCAGTGCCGAACTGACGCATTACGCGATTCGCAATCAGTTGGTTTAGTCGGTAACCGGCAATCAGTAGTCGGTAGTCGGTAGCCGGTAGTATCGCAATTTCTTTATCAATGCCTGACATTAGCCGCGCACTCGTAACCGGCTACCGACTACTGACTACTGACTACCGACTACCGACTACTGCACTTCAAAGATTTCTCGTATCCGCTGCAACTCATATCCGGCGCCCAGCGCCAGCATCAGCTTGATGCGCGCTTTATGGCTCGGCAACAAGCCGCCCAAGATCGCGCCCAGCCGCGTCAATTGCCGCCCGCCGCCTTCATACGCATAAGTATCCAACACACGTCCGCGCGGACAACGCGAGGTGATCACGACCGGAAGGCCCTCCTCCACCGCGCGTTCAATCGCGCCCAGCGCCGCCACCGTCACATTGCCGCGCCCCAACCCTTCGATCACCAGGCCGCGCGCGCCTTCGTCCAGCGCGAAGTTGATGAAGCGCCCGTCCGCGCCGCTGTACATTTTGAGGATGTCCACGCGCTCTTCCATCTGCTCGGTGATGATGTGCTCGCGCCGCGCCGGTTTGCGCATCACGAGCACGCGGTCTTTGTCCACGATCCCCAACGGCCCGAAATCGCGGCTTTGAAACGTGTCGGTCTTTTCGGTGTGCGTCTTGGTGACTTCAAACGCGGCGATCAACTCTTCATTCATCACGACCAGCACGCCCAAGTCGCGCGCGTCCACACTCGTCGCCACGCGCACTGCCGCGCGCAAATTGGCCGGGCCGTCCCAGCTCAATTCCGAACTGTTGCGCATCGCGCCGACAAACACGACCGGCTTGGGCGAATCCAGCAGCAAGTCCAAACAGTACGCCGTCTCTTCCAGCGTATCGGTGCCGTGCGTAATCACCACGCCATCAATTGCGTCATCGGCCAGCTTGGCGCGCACCTCACACGCCAGTTCCAACATCAGCGCCGGCGTCACGTGCGGCCCCGGCAAGCGCCCGAAGTTCGTCAAATCGAAGTCAGCCAAATCATGAATGCCCGGCACGGCGGCCAGAATCTCTTCGCCCGACAGCGCGGGCACGGCACCGCCCGTCTGCGGATCAATCCGCATTGAGATCGTGCCGCCGGTAAAAAACATGGCGATGCGTGGTTTCATCAGTGCTTGCCTCAAACTGGGTTGCGCCGCAGATGAACGCAGAAAAACGCGGATCAGAATCAATTGCCAATCCGCGTCACTCAGCGTTGCTCTGCGGCCAAATTTCTTGTGTTTGCTTGACCGTGTTGTAGCTCACTTGCCCGGCGCTGGCAACGGCAGGCGCAGCAAATGTCCTTTGTAGGTTAGCCAGACTTTGCCGCGCGCCTCGTCTACCCAAACATCGGCGCTGCGCAACGACAGGCCCGGCACTTCGAGCACGGGCGTGAACGTAAAAGCGCGTTCATCGTAACGGCCCACGCGGCTGCCTTTCGCGTCACTCAACACGGCCCAGAATTCGTTCGCTTTGCCGGTTGGTTGCAATGGGCGCAGTGATTGATCTTGCAAGGGACGGAATTCACCTTCGACGGTCTGCACTTCGCCATTCTCAGGATTGAGCAGGTAAAAACGCCTTTGCCCGCGGCGATAATCCAGGCCGCCGCTCAATAGCATCTTGCCAGGCCCTGCCACATAGGCCAGTGGTAATAACAGTTGGCCGTCTGGGGCGACCTCGAATTCCTGTCCGGTTTGCGTGTTGATGCGCAGCAGACGCGTGCCACGCTTCGGGTCGAATTTGAGACCAACAGTCCATTGATGATTCGGCGTGCTCAATGCCTCTAAATATCCATTGCCTGTGGGCAGGCTTTCGGCGGCTGCGGGGATGCCTCCTGCCATACCTTGTGGATTTGGCCGAATTTCAAGCTGTCGCACATCATCAACTGAAACAGGCCCACTGATCGCTTGGCGCGCATTCATCAACCGCAGCCGCATCAGAACTTTTGCATACTCAGAGAGGTTGAGTTCGTTGAAAATTGCGGGTGCATTGACCGCGCTGCCTAGTCGGCCGTCTTTGAACAAATGCCACGCGAGTTCTGCATTGAGCAGTCCATGCTTTTGATCGAATTGCTCGCCCGCTAGCACCAGCGTCTCGCCACCTTCCTGACACACGGCAAACACCTGCTGCGGCTCAGCGGCAAACAGCACTTCGACGCCCGGCAGCTTCGCTTCGATGGAGTAATGCGTTTTGTATTCGCCCGCTTTGCTGAAGCGGTAAAACAGTTCCGACAGTTGTTCGTGTAAGGTGGCATCACGTGGCGCAGGCTTCAGCCCTTCGAGCACCACACGGTAGCCGCCGTCTTTGCTCACGCGCACAAATTCGGCGAAGCCTTCGCGATACCCGCCGAGCGGCGCTTCGGGTTTGAGTTCCGCGACTTCGGGCCGCGCCGCGAGCGTTTGCAATTCGATCAACTCGCTATTACTGAGGTCGCGCATACGCCATACATTTGGGTCGGTGAATAGGCGCAATTGTGCGCGGTCTTTGCGCACACGGATTTCAGCTTTGAGCAAATCACCAGGGCTGTAGAGTGCATAAACCTCTTCAGCCTCACCCGCTTTGACGATATGTTGTGCCACTTCTTCGCGGCGTTTGAAGGCTGGAGGATCCGCTTGCTCCATTGACATGTCGAGCGGACGGTTTGCGCCGAGGAGTAGCGCCTCACCCGGATGCCGTGCCCACACTAGCTGTCGTGCTGGCACACTGTCTTCCACAATCAAATAACTTTCCGCCGCCATCCCCAAGGTTTTGTCTGCTAACAATGGTGCGACCAAATCCACTGGCAAAGCGGTGCGTAAATAGCGCGCGGTGGCCAGCAGCGCCAGTTGCGCCTTCGCGTCTTTGCCCTGCAAGACGGCAGTTTGCAACGCGGTATCTTTCAACAATACCGCCGCAATGCCCGCCGCGTGAACGCCTTGTGTAATCAGTGGGAATAGTTCGCCGCTCGCGTGTTGGCGCAGTTCAGCAGCATGCTCCAACGCCAGCTTGAGCGCCTCCACGTCCAGCCAACCTTCGCCCAGACGCTCGGCTAGAAATTGATAAGCCTGGGGCAGCGGCGCACCTTGCACGATGTTGAGGATTTGTTTAGCGACATTGGGCTGGGTTTTGCGCAAGGCTTTGACGCGCGCAAACAGGCGCGCGGCCAGTCCTTCGGAACACGGGATGGTTTCGCTGTCGCTGAGGATACGGCCAACGCTCAATTGCAGTGGCAAGGGCGCGACGTCTTCATTATTGCGTAGCGCTTCAAGCTGCGCCTGCCCGTTGGGCGCAGCCATTTTGCGCGCGAAGGCTTCAATCGCCGCCGCCGCTTCTTCGTCAGAGATGCCGCCGCAGAACATCAGCGCCGTGACAAGCCGCTGGCGCAACTCTTCGTTTTTCTCGCGTTCGAGCGCGCGGCGAATGGCGGGCGCGGCGGCTGTGAATTTCAAATTGCCCAGCGTCTCTGCCGCCAGGGCGCGCAACGCTTCGTCCTCATCGTTTTCGAGCACATAAAGCATGCCGCTCGCGCTTTCCGGCAATTTCAAATCGGGCAACGCGCCGATCAATGCTTCGCGTTGCGGCCCGTCGGCCCAGGCGGGATTGCCGAGCCACGGCAACAGGCTGCGCGCGGCTTCGGCGGCGTCCTGTTCCCCGGCTTGCCGGTACGCAAACAGGAACTGCGTCAGCGTATCCACCGCCGCGTTGTGCACATTGCGATCAGGATTGCCGATCAGCTTTTGCACGATGGGCAGCAGCTTTTTGCGCTGGCTTTGCAGCAATTGAGCAAGCAGGTTATTCCCCGGCTCGTGTAGCTGATCCCAACTCTCGGCGGCGTCTTTAGGCGCGCGCATCTCCGGCAGGCGTCGCCGCAGGCGTTCGGGATCAATCCCCGTCAATGACGTATCAGCGAACAGCCCAGCCAGCCATTCCGCCTGCCCGTTCCATTCGCTTTCGGCCAACGCTTGCAAAGCGAACATGCGCATCTCGCCCGCTTCGCGCTCAGCCACCATCTCGCGCAACTGCGCGCGAATCTGATCGGCCAGCGCCACCTCATTGTTGCGCGCCGCGCCTTTATAAAGCGCCACGATCGCGAAGGGATTTTCTGATTGCGCCAACAACAACGGCTTGGCCTTTTCCCAATCCAGCCGCGCCAGCGCATCGAGCGCAAACGGATCGGCGCCAGGTTCCGCGCCTTCCTGCTTGGCCGCTTCCAACAACTCATCCACGAAATAGCGGCTGTTAAAGCGCAGCCACTGATGCAATCCGCTCTTCCAACGATCGTCATCATCCGGCGCTTGTTGATAAAGCCGGTACAGCCGTTCCGCTGTTTCCTCTCCCAGCGGCAATTTATCGAGCAGCCGCTCCATTAACCACGGGCGCGCTTCGACCGCCTCCAACAAACGCTGGGCGGCTTTTTCTGACGGATGCAGGCCATCAGGAACGACCTGCTGTTGCTGCCAAAAAGCGAGCAACTCCGCCAATGGCGCATCATCAGCGGGCGGCGGGGCAAGTGCGCCGTCTTTCAGATGTTTGGCGTTGTCCGTGGCGGCGTTCGATTCCGGCGGCGCGAGCGGTTCCTCTTTCAACAATTCATTGATGGCAGCGGCGAGTTCCGTGTTGAGCGAAATCACGGGACGCGCGCGGCGCACAGGCGGTGGTGGGCCGGTTTTGGGCGGGCGTCCTTGCGCGAAGAAAACGGCAGCGGCCAGCAGCGGCAACGCCAAGCTCAGCCACAAAGCGAGGTAAGGGCGCGACAATTTCATAGTCTTACTTCCTTCTGAAAAGCGGCGAACGCAAACAGGTGATGGCGGGCATTCTATACAGACTGTTTGCGGCGAAGGCCAGTCAAAATTGCCATTTCACGCATTAAACCTTGCCCATTTTTTCCCGGTTGAAGCTAGATTGGGTTTCAATTGCGTGTACGTTAGGGTGCAGCGCTGGGACGGTACCGCGCGCGTCAGCCAGCGGAGGCTATGATCCTGTACCTGTCCGCCAAGCTTGCTGCGCCGCTTGCTGACGCGCGCGGTACCGCCCCGCTGCGCGGCTTTTTTCCAAAGGCGAGACTAACCGCCAACCGCCACGCTATGATGCCGCTGCATGAAATCCCATCCAACAACACCGCTGGCGGACAAAGACGTGTCGCTGCGTAATGACATTCGCCGTCTGGGCGATTTGCTGGGCGAGACGCTCAAACGGCTGGGCGGCAAAAATCTGTTTGCGAACGAAGAGCGCGTGCGCGCGTTGTGCAAAGAGTTGCGCGCGAGTGAAGCGCCCGCCATTGAACGCCAGCTCAAACGCCTGTTGCACGGCTTGAGCCTGGATGACGCCAGCGGCGTGATCCGCGCTTTCTCGGTTTACTTTCAACTGGCGAACATCGCCGAACAGCATCATCGCATTCGCCGCAAACGCTATTACGAATTGCACACGCCCGATCAGCCGCAACGCGGTTCGCTGGCCGACACCTTGCGGCAACTGGCGCGGCAGCGCGTGCGCCCGCAAGATTTGCAAGCCGTGCTCGACCGTTTGGAAATCGTGCCCGTAATGACGGCGCATCCGACCGAAGCCGCGCGCCGCACACTGCTCGAAAAGCATCGCCGCCTGGCCGATTTGCTGGCCGCGCTCGACAACGGACATCTGGTCGAACGCCAACGCGGCGCATTGCACACGCAACTGGCCGCCGAGGTCGAAGCGATCTGGCAAACCGACGAGGTGCGCCACACCCAACCGACCGTGCTCGACGAAGTCAATAACACGCTTTATTACTTCGACGCCACCTTGTTTGAAGCGGTTCCCAATTTGCTGGAAGAGTTGGAAAAAGGGCTGGCGCAACACTTCCCCGGCGTCACACTAGCGGCTGAACGCGCGCCCTTGCGCTTCGGTTCATGGGTCGGCGGCGACCGCGACGGCAATCCGAATGTCACGCCCGAAACGACCTGGGAGACGTTGTTGCTGCAACAGCGGCTGGTCTTGCGCAAATACGAAAGCAGTGTGGCTGCGCTCAGCCGCCGCTTGAGCGAGTCATCACGCTTTGCGCCCGCGTCCGTCGAATTGCTGGCTTCGATTGAACGCGCTGCTGTAGCCATGCCTGAACTGGCCGAGCGTGTGCGACGGCGCAATCCCGAAGAGCCGTACCGGCAAAAGCTCTCGTTCGTTTACACGCGGCTGGAAAACACGCTGGCGCGCAATCAGGCGCTGGGCGCTGCTTTGCGCGTGACCTCACCCGAGGCACTGATTTCGATCCGCCCCGGGTTGCCCATCATCGAACGGTTCAAAGCGGAATCCAACCACGCGCCTGAATACGCCCACGTTTACCACACAGGCCAGGAGCTATACGAAGACTTACGCTTGCTGCGCGACAGTTTGCGCGCGGGTCAGGCGGCCTATGCGGCGCTCGGCATCGAACGCCTGATGCGCCAGGTCGCCACGTTCGGCTTGCATCTGGCCAAACTCGATCTGCGCCAGCACAGTGACCGCCACCTCGAAGCGTTGACCGAACTCACGCAGCGTTTGGGACTGACCAAGGACTATGCACAGATGGATGAGGACGAGCGCGTCGCCTGGCTGACCGCAGAACTGCAAACGCCGCGCCCGCTGGTCGGTTCGGAAGATCACTTCAGCGCCGCGACGATGGAAACACTGAATGTCTTTCGCGTCATGCGCCGCGCGTTGGATGAGATCAGCCCCGGCTGCTTGCGCACGTACATCGTCAGCATGACGCGCGCAGTCAGCGATTTGCTGGCTGTGTTAGTGCTGGCAAAGCAGGCCGGATTGGTTGAATGCGATGCAGCAAGCACACAATCTCAAATCTCAAATCCGAAATCTCAAATCCGTATTGCCGTCTCGCCGCTGTTCGAGACGATTGACGATTTGCGCAATGCCCCGGACGTGCTGACGAGCCTCTTCACCAATCCGGTTTATCGCACCGTGCTGGCGGCGCAGGGCAACTTGCAGGAAGTCATGATCGGCTATTCGGACAGCAGCAAGGATGGCGGCATCCTGACTTCAAGCTGGGAGCTATTCAAAGCACAGGAACGGTTGTGGGAAGTCGCGCGCGCCAACAGCATTGAGTTGCGGCTCTTTCACGGGCGCGGCGGCACCGTCGGACGCGGCGGCGGCCCTAGTCACGAAGCCATCCTCGCGCAACCGCCCGGCACGGTCGCCAGCCGCATCAAAATCACCGAGCAAGGCGAAGTCATTTCGTCAAAATACAGCCTGCCCGAAATTGCCCAGCGCAGTTTGGAGTTGAACACCTCCGCCGTCATCGCTGCGTCACTGCCGCATGCTGAAAAAGCCCCGCGCAAGCTGGCGCAGTGGCAAACGGTGATGGAGCAGCTTTCGCAAACGGCTTTTGAAACATATCGCCGTGTCGTGCGCGAGACGCCGGGCTTTTATGAATACTTCGTGCAGGCCACGCCCGTCGAAGAGTTGCAACACCTGCGCATCGGCTCGCGCCCGGCCAAACGCAAGAGCGGTTCGCAAAGCATTGATGACCTGCGCGCCATCCCCTGGGTCTTCGGCTGGACGCAAAGCCGCCACCTGCTGCCCGGCTGGCTGGCGGTGGGCACGGCGCTGGAAAGCTTTATTCAAACCGATGCCACGCGCCATCTCGAACTGCTGCGCGCGATGTATCGCGACTGGCCCTTCTTTCACAGCACGCTCTCGAACATCGAAATGACGCTGGCCAAAGCCGACTTCCCCATCGCGCGTCAATACGCCGCACGCACGCCCGACCGCAGCCTGGGGCGACGGCTATTCAAATTGCTCGAAGCCGAATACCAGCGCACCTGCCGCGTCGTTTTGCAGATTACGGGCGAAAAACAACTGCTCGACAACGCGCCCGTGCTGCGGCGTTCGATTGCCGTGCGCAACCCCTATGTTGACCCGATGAGTTATCTGCAAGTCGAATTGCTGGCGCGCAAACGGGCGGGCACGGACATTGAACAAGACAAACTGTTGTACGCAATTCTGCTGACGATCAACGGCATCGCGGCGGGCATGAGGAATACGGGATGAGTAAGAATAGTTGGTTGGCGGTTGGCAGTTGGCAGTGGTTGCCAGTTGTCAGTTGGTTGCTGCTTTCGCTTACGGTGATGAGTCAAGCTACGAAACAAAACACGCGCCCACGCGCCCGCGATCTGGGCCTCGTCATCGGCATCTTGCCGCCAGGAACGAACAACGCGATCACGGATGTGCCGGGCGGGCGCGCCGGTCACGCAACGTTGAACAAGGGCGACAACATTCGCACCGGCGTCACGGCCATTCTGCCGCACGGGGGGAATCTGTTTCAGGAGAAAGTCGCGGCGGCCATTCACGTCGGCAATGGTTTTGGCAAGCTGATGGGTTCGACGCAGGTGAACGAGTTGGGCGAACTGGAAACGCCGATTCATTTAACCAGGACGCTGAACTTGCCGCGTGTGGCCGATGCGGTGCTGGATCGGATGCTGGCGCTGCCGGGCAATGAAGAAGTGCGCTCGATCAATCCCCTCGTGGCTGATGAACCGTTACGCCGGATCGAAGTGCGCGGCAATGACACAGTGCCCCCGCTCTTTGAGGCGGTGGTCGAAGCGACGGAAGAGGCGACCTCCAAATCACTGCTGCGCGCTGTCACGACGAGCCGACGTAATGAGAATCGCGTGGAAGCGTTGCCGCTGGATAAGACAGTGGGACTCTTGCGCAAGTATGGCGCGGTGCCGTAGCCGGGAATTTGAAATTTGAGATGAAGTGGGCTGCTGGCTTAAGTGGCAGGTACCGTGTCCAAATATTTAAGCCTGGCGATTGAGACAGAAAACGGACTACGGACTAAACCCGTAAGTTCAATCCGCAATCCGCATTCTGCAATCCGCAATTAAGCAAAGCTGGCGACCGACGCGGCTTCGTCTTCGTGCATTTCAAAAACGGTGATGAGTTTGGTGATGGTCAAGAGATCGCTGATCCGTTTGGTGGCGTTGAGCAGCTTGAGTTCGCCGCCCGCGCGTTTGACCGTCGTATAGCTGCGCACGATTTCACCGAGGCCGCCGCTATCCATATACGGCACGGCGGCAAGGTTTAAGACCAGTTTGGTTTTCCCGCCTTCGATCAACTCGTCAATCTTGCGCTTCAATTGCACATCGCCTTCGCCGAGCAGAATTTTGCCGTCGACATCGAGGATTGTCACATCGCCGCTTTCACGCTCTGTAATGGTCATAGGGCCTCCAGATTTGCCTCCACTTTGTGTTGGTAGATGAAATTGCTGTAGAAAAGCAGGCAGAAACTACCACAGGCCCCGCGCGATGGCAAGATGGGCCTCCGGCATTTCACCAGAGAATTTCTAGCGTCCACAGCCACCCCGGTGCTTGCTTTTTCGCCGCCAGATCGCGTACAACCGCTTGGCTGAAGCTGGCCTGGGACCGGGAACGAACACGCATCGCCGCCGCCCCGCACGCATACTAACGGTTTTATTCGTTACGCCCTTGAGCGCGTAAATTCGCTTCGATCAGGGCAGTGCGTACCGCCGCCGTCAGCCTGCATCTTTAAGGGAGAACATTGAACTCATGCTGGCAACTCAAACGCTGCTGAATTTCAGCGAGGCCGAACGTCCGCTGGGCGAGCGTTTGCTCAAACTCGCCGCCGAAACCGACCGCATTGAGGGCTACCGCGAACCGCACGCCACCGAAATCGCCCGGCTGGCCGAAAAGCTGGGGCAGCGGCTGGGGTTGCACGGCCTGGACTTGAGCGCGCTGAAATTTGCGGCCCTGGCGCATGACCTGGGTGAACGCGCGATGAAACGCGATTACCTGCTGCGGCCCGGCAGCTTGACCTGGGAAGAGCAACTCGATTTGTGGCGGCATCCAATCATCGGAGAGCAAGCCGCCGCCGAAATGAAATTGCCCCGGCTGTCGCAACTGCTGATTCGCTGGCATCACGAATGGTGGAACGGTCAAGGCTATCCTGATGGATTGGCGGGCACGGCGATTCCGCTCGGCGCGCGCATCTTGCGCCTGGTGGATACTTATTGCGCGCTCTTAGCCGACCGCCCCTATCGCGCCAGTCTGGAACGCGCCACTGTCGAACAATTCATCGCGGATCAAGCGGGCATTGAAACCGACCCTCAAGTCGTCAAAGAATTTCTGGCCCTGCTTGTCGAAGAGCGCCCCGTCAGCATCCCCGTCGAACCCGAGCCTATGTTTGCGCCAGCCGAAGAATCCGCTCTGCCGGATTACTACACGACAGCTCCCTCTGAAGCTGAAGAGGCTGACGCGCCCATCGAGAGTCCGGCGGCGCCCATCGTTTCCGTTTGGAATCAAGCGCGCCAGGAGGCCGATGCCGCACCGCTCAGATGGCAGGGCCTGACGGCGGATGAAGCGCAAGACCGCTGGCCCGCCACGCAGGACTTTCCGGCTGTGGCGGAAGAATCGCCGACCGCCGTGGCCCACGACGAAGCCGCCATGAATTCAGTTCAAGCATTACCCGCTGTTGAATTCATTCCGGCTGAAGCGCCCGCCGAACCATTGATGGAACTGGCCACCACGCCAACTGCCAACACACTGATTGAACCGCCGGATGAACTGCCAGATGAACTGCCAGATGAACTGCCAGATGAACTGCTGGATGAGTTGATGCTGCCCGTCGAAACCCCGGCGCAACCTGCGGCAGCAGTAAGTATCGTTAGCTTAAGTGAGGCGCCGGATTATTTTTGGCCCGTCGCACAGTGG
The DNA here is from genome assembly GCA_016196035.1 of Acidobacteriota bacterium. Classification (NCBI taxonomy): domain Bacteria; kingdom Pseudomonadati; phylum Acidobacteriota; species Acidobacteriota bacterium. Next base: position 18,597 of record JACPYM010000062.1, read on the forward strand.
CTCTATGACCAATGGTGGGCGCTGCCGGGCAGCACAATCAATGTGGTTTCCGATCAACTCAAAGAGCATTTGGCTGTTCAGCCGCTGCCCTCAACCTTGGTGGCAGTCGTGAACGAAAAGCCTGTCGGTTCGATTTCCCTGCATGAACACGCCAGCGCCGAGCGGCCTGATTTGACACCCTGTTTGGCGGCGCTTTATGTGCGGCCCGAAATGCGCGGGCACGGCGTCGCCTCGCGCCTGCTGGCAGCCGCCGAAGCGCGCCTGCGCAGTTTGGGCGCGGAACGGCTTTACTTCACCGTGCCGGAACAGAATGACTTTTTCGTCAGGCGCGGCTGGCAAGTCCTCGAACCGGCGGCAGGCGCGCAAACCCTGCTCGTTTTAGTGAAGGAATAGAGGGGAATGAATTGGCAATGAATACGCATTTTGCAACCACCCCAAATCGGCGCTGGCTGGGCTTTGAGTTGAGCGTGCTGCGGCGTTTGAAATTCGCCTCGATTGCCGTGCCGTTTGCGGGCCAGCCCGACTTGGAATGGTATTTGAAATTCTGGGGCAAACAGATTTTGGACAACGATCTGTGCCAATGGGCGTGGTGGGCTTCGCGAGCGCTGATCGAAAACCAGGGCGACAAACTCACCGAAGACGCCGTCGCCGTGACGCTGGACAATGCCTATGTGCCGCGCCGCCGCTTGCACAACCCGGCGCTCGCACAAAGCCTGAGCGAAATGGACGCCGTCTGGTTCGACAACGTCTGGCAAAACATTCAATCGCTCGAAAACGAACATCAGCGCGCCTTGGCATACGCGCACGCGCTGGCCGTGGCCGATTACGTATTCAGCTTCACGCCCGCGACGGCGGAGTTGCGCCGCCCGCTCTCGCAGGTCTTTCTTTCCAGTTGGCGTAATCAACGCAAACTGGTCAACAATGGTCAAAGCAACTACAGCATGAACCGCGACGCGCACGAATTCATTCGCGGCGCGCGCGTGGATTTGATGTTCGCGCGCTTCCCGCGTCCGCAAGGGCTGGCGGCCTTGCGCAACACGATTGCGGGTTGGCGCGAAACCTGGATACGCGGCGGCGCTGAGGACGGGGCCAACACCTGGGATGCGCTGATCGAAGCCCAGCGCGGCAAGTTGGGCGACGAGGTCGCGTCAAAAGATCATTACCTGCAATTGATCAGCCGCTTTCTGGCCAAAGCCAAGCACATCCCGAAATGGGCGCTGGCGCACGCCGAAGACGGTTTTGTCAGCGCCGCCGAGTTGGGCGAAGTCGTCAGCCAATATCGCCGCATCGAAGTCAGCTATAACAAAGATTTTTCGGAAGCCCTGGGCGGGCTGAATGCCTTCATCATTGTGGCGTAATCATTTTTGTCAGTGCCGGTTCGTCAGTGCTGGTTTGTCAATGCCGGCAGAGGAAATGCGATGGGCAATATAACCACGAAAGTCACCTGGAACGGCGCGCTGCGCTTCACTGGCGCCAACGGCAAAGGACACGAAACCGTCATGGACGGCGACACGCAAGCCGGCCCCAGCCCCGTTGAGATACTGCTCGAAGCCCTGGGCGCGTGCGCCGCCGTGGATGTCGTCACGATTCTGGAAAAGAGCCGCACGCCCGCGCAAAAGCTGGAAGTCACCCTTACCGGCAACCGGCACGAACCGGAGCCGCGCTATTACACCGGCACCGTGATGCGTTTCGACATCTGGGGCGCGGGCATCCGGCCTGAAACCGTCACACGCGCCATCAATCTATCCGTCACCAAATACTGTAGCGTTTATCATTCGCTGCGCGGCGATTTGAAACTACAGCCTGAATTCCGGCTGCACGTGCCCGCAGCAGCGGCGGCGGGTGAGTATCACGTTGTCGAAATGGGCGTGCCGACAGGCGATTTAGGCTGAGCCTGGCGACCCTTGGTCAGCTTGCAATCGCGTGTACGGGAAAGCCAGCCGCGCTGCTGACACGCCGTACACTGATCTGCCAACCACTCTAACCCACTGGCGCGGGCAACGCGTGAAGCGCCCAAACGCAATACAGGCTCAACAAGCCCCAGGCCGTCTTTGCTACTCAAGCTCTCCCTCTTTAGCCGCAAAGACCGCCCGGAGCCAGTTGAGCCTGCACCGTGCGTCAGAACTGTTTTCAATACATAAAACCCAAATTGCGCGTCGCAAAGCGTCCGATGTTCGGCAGCACGGTCGGCAATTCGCTGAAACCCACGCCAAACCACGTCGCCAGCGTCGCGGCGTATTCATCCACCGCCGTCGTCGGAATCAAACGCCCCGCGCCCGCGTCATCCGGCCCATCCAGCGCCAGGTTGGGATAGCGGCCAAACAGTTCGCCGCCGCGCACACCGCCGCCCAGGATGAAATGATGATTGCCCCAGCCGTGATCGGAGCCTTGTCCGTTCGGTTTCGCCGCGCGCCCAAAATCCGAAGCCGTAAACGCCGTCACCAGATGCGCCACGCCCAGTTCGACCGTCGCGTCGTAAAACGCCTTCAAACCCTGACTCAGCTTTTGCAGCAAGCCCGTGTGCGAAGCCAGTTGATCGCCATGCGTGTCGAAGCCATCCAGCGTGACAAAGAAAACCTGCCGCCGCAGATTCAGCGTGTTGCGTGCGCCGATCAAGCGCGCCGCCATCTTCAATTGCTTGCCGAAATTGGTATTCGGGAACGCCGTCTGAATAACGGGCGCGCCGGCCAGCGCCGTGCGAAAGGCCGCGCCCGCATCCAGCGCGCGGCGCATCACGCCGTTCCAGGCTTCTTCCAACAGGTTCGCGCGCGTGGGTTGGTAAAACGTATTGCGAATCGCCGTCGAGATCACATCGGTCGGGCGTCCGGTGTAGTAATCCAAGGTCAGCGGCCCTTCGGATGGGCATTGGTACTGCGTCACCTGATGGCCGACTTGGAAGGTGTTGGTACCGCCCAGCGAGACGCTCATCGAAACCTGTGCGTTCTGGTTCAACGCATTCAGCGCATCGGCCAACCGTCCACCCCACCCCGTGCGCGCCGGTTGATCGGGCCACGCCGTTTGCCAATGCACCTGCTGGTCGGAGTGCGAAAAGAGTTGCGGCGGCAGCGTGGCCGTGCCGTTTTTATAAGCGTCTTTGCTCACCGGCGCGGCCAGCGGCCCGACGTTCGCCAACACCGCCAGCTTGCCCTGGTTGAAGAGCGTTTGCAGTTCCGGCAACGACGGATGCAAGCCATAAGCACGCCCGTCACCATTGCGCACGGTCAGCGGCAACAGGCCAGTCAACGGCAGCGCCAGTTCGCGGCGCGCGGCGGCATAACCGTTGTATTCGGCCTGCGTGCGCGGCACGAGCGTGTTGTGCCCGTCGTTGCCACCATAGAGAAACACGCACACCAGCGCCTTGTAATCGCCGCCTTGCGCGGGCGCGGCGGCGGCGGCGGTCTTGACCAGTTCGACCAGCGCGGTCGAAGCGCTCGCGGCGCTCAACGCGGCGCAGGTCGAATGGCGTAAAAATGTTCGGCGTGTTTGCAACATCGTTGTTAATTCAATAGTGGCTCAAAGAGGAGAGGTCTTGCCGCAGATCAACGCTGAAAAACGCTGAAAAACGCTGTTCAACCCAAGCGACTTGATCGGCGTGCCCCGCGTTGATCTGCGGCTTAGCTCTCTCCCCATTGACCCACTACCGTTAATTCTTCTCCGGCAGTCAGACGCGGCGTTCGTTCGCGGGTTCACTGGAGGTAGTGGTGAAGCAGCAAAGAAACCTCAACCGAACGCCTGCGACTGTCTGCCGAAACCGATTTGTGCCGTCTGCGCACCTGATTCTTACTTCCACGGGGGGTGGGGCAAACAGTGAAAGGTTGGGTAAAGCGTGACGACCATTTCACTGTTTGCCCCGGGTGTTCCCGGCCCGCGCAAATGCCCCCGCTTGCGCGCACCCGGATCACCTTTGAAGCGTCAGCGCTGAATTGCGAATTCAGGCGACAACAAAATCAAATAGACGGCCATTTGCACACGCCCCAACTGATCGCTGGCGGCAATCGTGTTGAGCACCGTCAACAGGCGCGCGCGCGTCTCGCTGGTCAGCGCATTCGCCAGCAACAACAGATTCAACTTGTCCAGCAACTGCCCCGGATTGCCCGGATTCACCGCCAACGGCAGCAACACTGTGTAATCGAGCGTGAGCTGATCCTGATCCCAGGTCAGCCCGCGAAAGGCCACGCCGCGCAGCGTGTTCGAACTGCCGATGATCGAAGTCTCGGTTGTGATCTGGAATTCGGGCGCAACCAGCCCGGCCTCTGTCATTGCGCCCGGTTGCGCATAACCCGGCTGGAAGAAATTAAAGACGGTCGGCGCATACAACGGATTCTGCCCCATCCCCCACAGCGGACTTTCCAGATTCCAGATGCGGAACTTGCCCGTGTTGGAACGCACGTTGAACGCACGCAACAAGGCGCTGAACCGCAAGACCGGTTCGCGCTGTTTGCCGAAGCCTTGATTACCGATGACATCCGGGCTGCGCGCTTCGTAATCGAGCAGGATGGCGCGCACCACGGCTTTCAGATCGCCGCGCACGCCCGCGCCGTTGTTGTCGAACACATTTGCCACGCGATAGACATAACCGGGACTCGGATTGCTGGTGACCAGCCGCTGAATCAATTGCCGCGCGATAAACGGCCCGACGTTCGGATGATTGAAGATGTTGTCGAGCGCGTCTTTCAGGTCTTTTTGCGGCGTTTGATTGGCCGGCAGGCGCGCGCCATTCAACAGCACCTTCTCGCCGGTCGAATGGTGCGTCACCCACGCCTCCAGCGGCGCGCGCCAGTTTCGATCAGGCCATTGCCACTTCCAGGCTTTGGTTTGATCGTTGCCCGCGTGATTCCAACCCGTGAACACCTTGGCGAAATTCTCGATGGTCGTCTGGTTGTAAGTCGGAACCGGCAAGCCGCCCGCATCCAGTTTCAACGTGCCGTCGGGATTGAGTTGGTAAAGACCGATGCTGAAAAGCTGTAAGACTTCGCGCGCGAAATTCTCGTTCGGCTCGCGCCCGGTCGCCGGGTCTTCCCTATCGTTTTGCAGCAGGTTCAGATACGCGCCCATCGCCGGATGCAGCGTCACCTCTTCCAGCAATTGCCGGAAGTTGCCGAAGGCGTTGCGATTGAGCATGTCCAGGTATGAAGACAGCGCGAACGCTTCGCCTTCCAACGGCCCGCTCGCATTCGAGATGACAAAGATTTGGCTCAACGCAAACACCACGCGCGCGCGCAATTGATCGCGGCCCGCCAAGGCCTGCGCCCACCACGGCTCCATCGTGTGGTGCGTGTTGATCTCGACACCCGCCGCCTTGGCCGCGTCCAGATAGGCCACGTGCGAAACCAGCGGCGCGCTGAATTGCTCATTCAACCACGCCTGATAGCCCAATTGCGGCAAACGATCCAAGTCTGTTTGCGCCGGGCCAAACGTCGCCTGCGTCAGAAAGCGCGCGGCCTCCCGCGGCGTCGGCGTTCCGCTCGGCAACGGCGGCGCTGCGGCGGGCGGCGTGAAGGTTTGCGAACCATTCGCCAGCCGGAAATGTCCGCGAATCTCGCCACCCGGATAGCGCGACGAATGAATGTTGACGTAAAGCCTGCCCGTTTTGAGCGCCGCCACGATTTGCGCCGCCGTCACCGTGCCCACGTTGGCAAACGTCCAGCGAAACGCGCCATCGGCCTCGCGCGGCGCGTCATCCAGATCGAACAGAATGCTGCCGCTCGTGCCGGGGTCAGCCGGGCCATGCACGTGCGCGGCCATCTTCGGCGTCGTCAAATTGGCGAAGTTGAACCTGACCGTCCCGCTCTTTTCATCGCCGCCGAGCAACAACGTCGCCACGCCCGAACCGCCGCTTTGCGCCGTGCCCTCCGGCGTCAACGCCGCCAGGTAAAGCGCCGGCCCCGTGTTCTGTGACAGCGGCGTCGCCGCGGCTACGTTGGAGTTGGCCGTCTCGCCCGCACAACCAGTCGCGCCTACAACGTAAAAATACGTTGTGCCATTGGTCAGCGCCGTGTCGGTGTGCGCGGGCCGGCTGACCGTTGCAATCGTCGTAAAAGGCCCGCCGCTGGCCGTCGCGCGTTTAACTTTGTAAGCCGCCGCGCCCGTCACCGTATTCCAGCTCAACGTCGCCTCATTCGCCCCGGCAGCGGCTGCCAAGCCGGTCGGGGCGCTCAGACTTAACGCGCCCACCGCCACCTGCACCTTGTTCGCCAACTTGCCATCAATCGTCAGCGTCACATCGAGTGTGCCGCACGTCGTTAGATCGCGCGGCACACGCAGATTGATTTGATCCAGCCCGACCAGCGCGCCTTGCGCGCCTGCCGATATTATTTCGACGGGCGTGGCACCCAGTTTCGCCGCGATTTGCGCCAGCCCGCTGTGAAAGCGCGCGCCCGTGCCATAGAGCACCAGATACACCTGCTCCGTTTCCGGCCCCAGATTGACAGGCACCGGGATGAATTTGCTTTGCGTGGCATCGAAGCGTCCGACCGGTTCATAACTCTGGACGTTGTTCGGTTTGATGCGCAGAAAATTGGCCGCCGCCACGCCGCGCCCGGTGGCATTGGCGGTGAACAGGCTCGGCGCGACTTTGGCGACTGTAATGTTGCCTAGCGAGACGGTGCCGTCGCCGCTGCGAATGGTGACCAGCGCCGTTCCCAACGCCGTTCCCGTTGGAAGCTGAAAGTTGACCTGCGTCGGCGAGACGAAAAACAACGCTGCCGCGCGTTCTGTGCCTGCGCTGTCTTTTACCTTGACGGTGGCGCCGCCCAAGACTGTGGGTAAGGGCAACACGGTTGCCACATTGGTCGTTGTCGCCAGCCGCGCGCCGAAGGCCGAAGCCATCGCTTCAGGCGCCAGTGTGCCCGCTTCATAACTCGCCGCTGAAACAATGCTGAGTTGTGTTTGGGCGCTTGCCGCCACCGGCAGTAACAATCCCGCCGGTATTACCAGGCAGACAGCCAATGACACAAACAAAATTGAATAACTCAGCTTTCGTTTCATAACTTAGCTGCCTGCTAATAGACACACTTCAAGCGCGCCAGCAGTAACTCTTGAGTTACTCTCGTAAAAAAATCCGTCACCAATGTTACTTGCAACTCTGCCTTAAGTTACTTTTCGACGAACAGCAGACACACTTCGACCGTGAGCGAACGCGCTTTTGCAAAAAAGCGTCCGCAGCCGTCACTCACACGATCAGGCAAGCCGCTAACGATGATGGTTATAAAGGAACAGCGACGATTGCGTTGGTGGAGGAAGTCCGGATCGTGAGGAAACTTTCCGGATTAACTGGGCAACCTGTATTTTCAGCCATTTCAGCCTCATTCTTCATCACTTGAGCATCTCGCACCAATTCCGAATCCGGCTTGTATCTATCCCGGCTTGTATCTATCAATGAGGCAATGAGGCAATCAGGCATTGAGGGGGCTTTGCACAAAAACCTCTAAAAATGACGGACTTTTTGTGCAGGTTGAAAAAAAGCGGCGATAAGTCATTTGGATTTGCGCGCGCTTCTACGCAATCACTCGACTTTTTGTGCAAACGGGACTTTTTGTGCAAAGCCCATTGAGGGCAATGAGGCCACACTCTAGCCAATGTACATTCTCCCACAGGGCGGAATGAATCTTCAGGGCACCAGTTGACGTGGGTTCAATCGGATGGGGCGGAAAAAACCATGCGGTTCAAACAAGTACGTCTCAATTGTTTTTGCATAGCTTCCTGACAAGCAAGCGGAAGGTAGCACAAAAGAACCAGCCCGACAATTGGAAAAATTTACCTAGCTGGCCTTACCATGCTACAGAAGTTACTTAATAAACACCTTGTGTAACTTCAGACAGCCAGAATACGCTGCTACAAAATTGCCCGGCGCTGGCCATAAATAACAGGAGCGTCTGAGGTGCGGGCGCTTCAATGCTAACGCGCAGTTACTTGGCGGCGGTTTTCAGCGCTTCTTCCAAGACACGTCCGATGTTGTTGCTGGGCGGCTGCACTTTCAGCAACGCCGCCAACGTGGGGGCAATATCCGCCGGGCTGCTGGCGTGGTGGTAATAGCCAGGGGTGACGCCAGCGCCGTAAAAGATCATCGGCACGTGCGTGTCATAGCTGTAAGGCGTGCCATGCGTGGTGATGATCAGGCCATCGCGGCCTTCGGCAAAAAAGTTAAACGGCTGCGGCACGACGACCAGGTTGCCGTTGCGGGGCGGGAAAAACCCGTTGGCCACACTGCGCGCGATCATCGTTTGCGGCACTTGCCCTTTCAGCAATTGCGAACGTGTCAAACATTCGGCGATGCCGGGAACGGCCAACACCGCCGTCTGTGCCGCGCGTTCCACTTCAGCGGCGTCCAGCTTGCGGCGTTCGATCACGGTTTCATCCAGATAGACGTTGCCGTTGCCAAAATTCAGCACCCATTTGTCTTCGCCAAAGCGTTGCGCGAGCGCATTCTGCACGGCATCGGTCACGGCTTTGGCACTGATCCGGCCGCCGTGGCCGATTTCCTGAACTTGCTCCGGAATGGGGGCAACGCCGTGATCCGCTGTGAGCGCGATCAGCACATTATCCAAGCCGATCTTTTTGTCCAGGTACGCAAACAGGTCGGCCAAGGTGCGGTCTGTGCGCAAGGTCAGATCCTGCACTTCCTGACTGTAGGGGCCATAAAGGTGGCCCAACAAATCGTTGGCCGAAAAACTGATGGTCAACAAGTCCGTCGTGTCATCCGCGCCCAGACCTTCGTTTTCAATCGCAGCCTTGGCGAAATTGGCGAGATATTCGTTGGCATACGGCGTGATCTCAAATTGCGTATAGAATTTCGGGCCGGGTTTTTCTTCCCCGCCATTGATGATGTATGGGAAGGTCGAGCCGTAACGCGCTTTCTTCTCGTATGCCGCATCATCGGGCGCGGAGCGTTGGTAAGCCGCTTCCGGCAAGAGTTTCTCCCACTTTGCGCCAAAGTATTTGTCGGGCCGCTGCGCTTGATTGAATTGCTTGACCCAGTCGGGCAGATCATTGAAGTAATACGTGCTTGAGGTCAGCGTCCCTGTGTCGGCATCGAACCAGTAAGCGCCATTGGGCCGCTTGCCGGCGGGCAAAATCGCCGAGCGGTCTTTGAAGGAAATCCCGACGACTTTGGCCTGACCCGCCGTGGCCAGCCGCAGTTCATCGCCCAGTGTCGAACCCAGCAGTTTGTGCGGCGCGGCCGCCCGCGCGCCCGGTTTGCCGCCCAACGATTTGAATTGAGCTTTGTCATCCGAAACGCTGGTGATCGTTTTGCCGCTCGCGCGGTCATACCATTCGTTGCCGATGATGCCGTTGGTCGCCGGCACCGAACCGGTCATAAACATGGCGTGGCCGCAGGCCGTGTAAGTCGGCGTTTGAGGATAGTTGGCATTAGTAAAAACGGCGCCGCCATTGAGCAAGCGCCGGAAGCCGCCCGCGCTGAACTGATCGGCGAAGCGTTGCAGATAATCGTAACGGAACTGATCAATCACGATGCCGACCACCAGTTTCACCGGTTTGGCCGCCGTCAATTTGGCCGCGCCGCGCCGTTGTTGCGCCGCCGTGCCGCCGCCGTCGAAACTCGCCAGCAACAGAATGAGACCGAGCAACGCGCTGAACTGACGTTGCGGCTTGCTGAATTGCATGAATGCTCCTTGCAAGGATGGTTTGGAAAGTTGTGAACGCTTCTGGTTGCGCAGAATACTGAGTGCCGCGCGCGAACACAAGACGCCGACAGGCTCACGTTACGCAAACGTTGAAACCTCACACCAACTTAAAGCAGGCCAGAAACTCCCGATTGCCATCCGCCCCCAGAATCGGCGAATCCAGCACTCCCTGCGTTTGCATTCCCTGGCTTTCGGCACACGCACAAACTTCCCGCGCTACACGTTGCTGCGCCGCCGCGTCGCGCACGATGCCGCCCCGGCCCACCTCGCTGCGGCCCACCTCAAATTGCGGCTTGACCAATGCGATGACCCAGGCCGGACGCGCCAGCAACGGCGGCAACACGGGCAAAATCTTGTCCAACGAGATAAACGAGACATCCAGCACCGCCACGTCAAAGCGTTCGCTGAAATCAGCAGGCTGCAAATACCGCGCATTGACGTATTCACGCACCTCGATGCGCGGGTCATTGCGCAATTTCCAATCCAATTGCCCATGCCCCACATCCACCGCGACGACGCGTGCCGCCCCGTGTTGCAACAAACAATCGGTGAACCCGCCCGTCGAAGCCCCGATATCCAGACAAACCTTGCCCGCCACCGCCACGCCGAATTGCGCCAACGCTGCCGCCAGCTTCACACCGCCCCGGCTGACATAGGGCAAAGTCTCTTTGACCAACAGCGCCGCATCCATCGCCACCAAATGCCCGGCCTTGTCCAACCGCTGTTCACCCGTGAAGACCTGCCCGGCCAGAATCAGCGCCTGCGCCTGGGTGCGCGTCGCGGCCAACCCGCGCGTCACCAGCAGCTTGTCCAATCGTTCTTTCGGCGATTTTTTCTTCACATAAATGCCCTCTCGAACGCGCTAAAAGTGCCGTCAATAGCGGCGGCGACCAATGATAGCGGATTATAGCAAAGTCAAATGCCCCCGTTGACAGACCCACCCTCGGATGGCAGAATGCGCCTTCTTCAAACGCGCCCGTAGCTCAGTTGGATAGAGCGTTTGGCTACGAACCAAAAGGTCGCACGTTCGAGTCGTGCCGGGCGCATCAAGTTTTTCAATAACTTGCAGACAACTCAATAAACCGAAAGGCCGTCAGCAACACATTGACTGACGGCTTTTCGCTTTCCCTGCCCTGTGTTTTCAAAGATCACTTCCGGCCTGAGCACCAACCCGCAGTTCTCTACCCTACCTGAAGAAATTGATCAGACAAACGCCCGCCGCCGCAATCGGGTCAAGCTCGTGATGATCGGAGGTGACAAACTCCCCTTGCAGCCGCAGTGTCAACGCCAGCCCAATGGCGTCTGCCAACGAAAGCCTGTATGTGCCCTTGATCTTCCCGGCTTGCTTCCATAACGCTTCGTCAAAGTCGCCGCGCGTCTGAATGCCCACAGCGGCCAGCTTGCTCATCGCCGTCTCCGCCGCCGCTTCCCCGCTCTCACGCACCACCTGATAGTAGATTTCGCAAAGGTTGATGGCGTGCGCCACGTTGAGCGCGTTCGGCGTGAGCAGACAAGCAGCCACGTTCGGTGCGCCCGGTTCGCCGTTCAGATACGCCAGCATTGCCGATGAATCGTAGACGTAGATCACCAGCGTTGTGCCCCTTCTTCGGTAGCCAACTCTGCGTGCCGCTCTGCCAATAGCTTCTCAGTCGAAGGCAGCAACCCGGCCATGCTGCCCATCGTCTGCATCACTAATGCGCGACGTGTTTCAACACCGTCTTGCGCCGTTTCTCTGGCGAGCCATTCCCCCAGCTTGATCTTGTCCGCCAGCGGTAGCGCCTGCACAGTTTGCAAAACCTGCTCGAATGTCGGTGTCATTGGTTGGTTCCTTTCTTCGCTGCCCGATTGTGCACGTTTTTCGTCTCAACTTTGCTGTTAGCCGCCGCTAGCTGTCTTCTCGTCTCACAATGACTAATTTTTTCTTGCACGGCGAAACCTCACAAACGTGCCCTGTGGTTCTGTTCTTAAAGCCCCCATCTTGGCTCTGACATGTTGGGGCAGCTTGCTTATATCTGTAACCTTGTACCAAGCGCCCTTTTTTTCTAATAGCCCTTCTGCAATCAACGCATCAAAATCAATCGGCAATGCGACCAGCTTCCGTCTTTGCTCAATCTCCTTGATTGTTATTTTTGAGTTTTCAGCCATTATTTTCCTTTCTTCGCCGTGCGTTTCTTCGTCGCCTTGGTCTCGACCGCCGCTGCGCCCTGCCCTGCCGCCTTCGTCTTCGACTTGGTTGCCGTGCCGGACGTGGCTTTCTTCGTCTTCGATCTCGCCAGCATCTGTGCTGGCGTCTTCACCACGTCGCCCGCTTTCATCTCTGCCGCCGTCACAGCAGGCAGGTCCGTCGTCTCGCCTTCGTCCAGCTTTTTCGGACGGCCTGGCTTGCGGTCGGAGACAAGGGCAAGGTCTGAACGATTGATGACGTAATCACGGCCTATGCGCTGCGCTGGAAGCTTTCCATCCGAAATCATCGCTCTGACTCTGCGCTCTGTTACCCCCAAAGATTGGGCAGCTTCGTTTGTGCTTATCAGTTCCATGCACATTTTATAACCTGAAATTTTCTATACCGCAAGCGGAATTATTCTCTTGCGTATTCATTCCGCTTGCGGTATAGTTCGCCTGTCAATTGGACATCTCTCACGGAGGCAAACGGCAATGATTAAACTGGAACGCGGCGACAAGATGAATAAAGCGATTGCACGGGCGAAGACGGTTCACCCGCGCGTCAAATGGCTGGGCAACCGGACGTATCTGGTTACGTCGAGCGACGGCCAGCGGCGCTACACCGTGCGCTTCGTGGTGGCGCACGGTCACAAGCTGGCGGAGTGCAATTGCAAGGCGGGCGAGAAAGAACAGCTTTGCTACCACGTCGCGGCAGCTGAGCAATCAGCCGCGCCGGTGGTCGAGACGAAGCGCGCCGCCGTGGCATTCCGAATGCCGTATACGCTGAAAGGTGAGAAGTACTGCGGCGTGGACATCTAACCGAGACGAAGGGAGCGCACAGAATGAGCACCAACACATCCGAACAACTTCAACCCCTCACCGCCGAGCCGCTGGCAGCACCGTTCACCCTGCGCGCGCTGGCGGCGATCATCGCGGACTTGTCCAAGCCTTTGAAGGCGCGCCATCTCAAGACGCGCAAACAGGGCGGTTCGGACATCACCTTCATCGAGTGGCACACCGCCGTGAAGTATCTCGACCTGGACGCGCCGGGCTGGTCATATAACGTGCGCGCGGTCGGGCTGGTAGGCAAACTGGTGACGGTGACGGCTTCGATCAGCGTGCCGTGCGCCGAAGGCCAGGTGACGCGCGAAGCCACGGGCTGCGAAGACCTGGACGCCAAAGGTTACGGCGATCCGGTCAGCAACAGTGAAGCGATGGCGCTCAAGCGCGGCGCGTCGAAGTTCGGGCTGGGGCTTTATCTCTACTCGAAATAATCACCAACCGGCTGGCGGGGCAACTCGCCAGCCCTCCTCAACGAGGAAATTCAAATGCCGCAAGTGCCAGCAATCAACCTGCGAGCCGTCGAAGACGTTGAGCGCCGCGTGGAGCAGTTATTCTCAATGTTGCACGAACTCCGAGCCGTGTGCACCGAATTGCGCTGTTTGCCACGTCCACTGATGTCCGGGCCGGAGGTGCAAAAAGCGCTGGGGCTGAGTGCCACCACCTACGCGGACATGGTGCGTCGGGGCGTGCTGAAGCCGTTGCGCGGAATGGATGGCGGTAAAGGCACGGTCAAGTATTTCCCCCGCCACATAATCGAGGCGCTGGGGCGTGGCGAACGAGTCGAATGGCCGGCGGGGTGTTTGCCGGAGCAATCGAAAAACTAACCACCACCTGGGAGCGGCAGACCGCAACGCTGCGTCACCTGCCGCTCCTGTTCACTTCACCAACAACCACCACGGAAAGGAACTTATGAAAGCAACCGACATCACCAAACGCGAGGCGAAACACACACTCAACGGGCAGGCGGACGCGCCAGCGGCAGGCACACCCAGCTTCCAGCCCACGCCCTTCCCTTACGCACCGAAAGCCGAGGAGATGCGCCCCTTGTATGAGCGGGTCGCGGCGACGTTCTCAAATCTCTACGAACTGCAATTCGATTACGACGACCCGCTGTTGCAAATTGACAGCCCGATGCAGGTGCACCCCACGGACTTCGTCGGCCTGATCGACAAGCACATGCATGACCTGTTTGACGAGGTGAACTTGGCCGACCGCCGGGTAATGGCTTGGCTCTATCCGCATCTGCGCCTCATCGTGGACACCCAAAAGGTCGAGCGTGAGACGGCCAAAGAGAAGGCTGACCTGCTGACTGCCCCAGCCCGGCGCGAGGTCTAACAGGAAAGGCTTTCCAAGTGCGTCAACACAAGGAAAGCCCCAACAACAACCACACGCCGAAGCGCGCAGGATGCTGCCTACACCGCCATCCTACCGCTTCGGCCTTTCCCTTTGAAAGGACACCCTCACGATGAAGGATTTCGAGAAGTATCAACAACGCTCCAAGCAGATCGCCGCCAAAGCCGCCAATTCCGGCGACACGCTGGGCACGGTCATTCCCTGGGCGATGATCGTGGTCGGCGTGATCGTCACGGCGATCCAGACCCACGCCCTGAGCTATCGCGGGATGAGCGGCAGTGACCTGTATGCGGGCTGGCTCGATGTCGCGGCCTGGCTGCCGGTTGTGCTGTTGGAAGGGACGGCCGTCGGCTTGACGCTGGGGCGGCTCTACTTTTTCAAGGGCACCGAACAGCGGCGGCTGGGTTACGTCGCCTCGTTCGCGGTCTGGGGCGTGCTGGCCTTCAACACCGTCGCGCAATTCGTGGTGGGCAACGGCGGCGCACTGCCTGCCCCGCTGCAATTCTACGTGCGTTACGTGCTGCCGCTGTCCATCGTGGCCGTGCCATATCTGTGGAAGTGGCTGCTCGATCTGCATCCGGATTCACAGGAACGCATCGCCACGTTGGAAGTGGAAGCCGAATACTCCGCCCAATGGCGCGACATCCAGCGCGAACAAAACAACCAACTCATTGGCGCCTATCGTGACGCCATTGACTCACAGGAAGTGAAGCAAGCCGTGACGAACCTGGTGCAGAAAGCGGCGCTCAAACGAGCCACGGAAATCGTCGGGGCGATTGATGAGAGCGTGCCGCAACTGCGCCGCGACTTCGATCAGAAGCTGGACAAGCCGCCGCAACCGCGCATCGCCTGGCGTGGCAACCAGCGCGTGGACGTGGACAACGCGGGAAACGGATGACGCCGGTGGTGACTGCGCCAGCACCATCGGCGACGTTTTCAATGACGGCTCCGGTCAAAGCGCAATCCGCACCAGCACCGAAGCCGGATGCTCCCACGGAAAAACGCGGCGGTAGCGGGTCGGCCCAAAAACGCGGCGGTAGCGGGTTGCCGGTCTTCGAGGGCATCCAGTGGGAACAGCGCACCGACCGACCGGCGATGACGGCGTGGTACGCACCGCAGGGCGCGCGCGCTCACCGCAACACCAAAACCTATCTCGGATACATCAGCCAAAAGCTGTTGGCTGAGTGGCTGGCGCTGCCAGCGAGCGAGCGGCGGCGCGTCATTGAAGCGTGGATCACCGACGCGAAAGCGAAGAAAGGATTGCCTCGATGATGGCCCCTTACGAATGCAAGCGCCTCTTACCGGACGGCACGTTGGAACAGGCTTGGTTCTACGAGTACGAAGCGGTGCTGTTTTGGATTCACCAACGGCTGGATTTGGACGCGGCGGTTTCCTACAACGGCATCCTCGTCAACCGCGCCCAGTTGGTGGAGGCGGTCGAGCACTTTATCCCTGACTTGGCCTGTCTGGACAAACGCGATGCTTTGAACTTGCTTGATTCCGAGTGAAGGGAAGAAGCGAGACGAAGGGCGGGCCTGCGGTCGCGGGCCTTTTCGCGTTTATTATGTCCTACGCCGCGCGGCGGTCTGAACGCGCAACAAGCCGCCGCAAAAATTGCAAAAGGCCAGCCCACACAGGCTGGCCTTTTTGCGTGGCGGCGCGGTTAGCCGGTGTGCTGTGGCGTATCCCTTTGGCCCAACCGCGACACCTTTGGCCGACTGACTCGTTGCCCGGCATCTGGCATTTGCGATTGATGTCTACTGGCATTTGCGTGAAGTGCTTCAAGTCCCGCACAAGCACCAATTGCCGGGGTTACTGGCATTTGACTTTGCGCGTTACTGGCATTTGCCGGTAACGCGCTGCTGGCATTTGGTTGGGCTGCTTGCAAAACGCGCCTTGAGCGCCGCCGTCGCCGTGTGGAAAGCGCCGCCGTCGCGCAATTCACCCGCGCGGACGGCGTGCGCCAGGATCGCCGTCAGTTCCGCCGCTGAGACTTGCGGGCAATGCGCCAGGAGCGTGCCGCGCCAGGCCAGAAACCGGCCCGGCTGGTTCCAATAACCCAACACCGCGCCGTAATGCGGCGGCCAACAGGGAATGGCCGCGCGGGAATGATTTTCAACTGCGGTGCTGTGCGCCAGCCGATGCCGGTTCAGCCCGTCCTTGCTCACGCCGAACTGCCGCGCCGTCACGCGCAGACTTACGCCGTCGTGCAAGGCGTCTTCGATCCCGGCACGTTCCGCGTGTCCGCAAATTTTGCAGGGTTGCGCCATCAGCCGTTTTTCCCCTTTTCATCCATCACACCGATGATCTGCACATCCGGTTGTGGCTGCCGGTCGCGCCACCGATGAATTTCCTTCCGGCAATTCGGCGGGCAGGGAAACGCTGCCAGCGCCGCCAACTCCACCGCGCGCGGCCAGGCATTCGATTTCACCTGCACCAGCAACACGTCCGCCGGGCCGACCGCGATCACGTCGAAGGCGCCCAACGAAGCCGCAGCCCGCGTGCATTGGTAACCCGCCGCTTCGAGCATGCGGATGGTTTTGTATTCGTTGCGATTGCCCTTCGCCTTCGCGTTCACGGTTCCTCCCGCAACTCAGGAAATTGGTATTGCAGCTTCAACCCTGCCAGTCCGCGCGGTTCGGCGCGGTAGGTGGCCGTGCGCAACTCCTTGATGAGCTTTTTGAGCGCCAGCGCTTTTTCCGCATCGCTGGCGGTTTCGTATTCGAGCGAGTTGACCAACTCGCCGGCGGCGGCGGCGAAGGTGTGACCGAAGGCCGCCTCGCGCTCGCGCAAGAGCGAGGTCGGTTCGTTCCAATCCTGCACGCCCACCGCTTTCCCGCTCAGCCGCGGCAGCCGCAGACTGACGCCCTCGCCCACCGGCAGCGCGCGGTTCAAGCGGCTGATTTCCGTCTGGATCGCCGACGGGTCGTAGGTGTTGACCTGGCCGGGCAGCACCGTCGCGGCCAGCTTGCCCGGCGCGCCTTGCTGGCCGATGGCCGTCTTGACCGGTTCGCCCGTCAACAGGCTCACGCGGGCGGGGAAGCGCGACGAGACGCCCGGCAATTGCGTCAGGACTTTGTTGCGGGCCTCTTCGACGACGCCGGAGAGGCCGCGCCGCGTTTCGGGCCGCGTGTCGCGCGTGTAGTCGTCGGTGAAGCCGCGCGTCTGGCGCAGCAGTCCGGGCACGAACGACGCCGGCGCGTCCACCGCGATGCTGCGCGCAATGTTGCCGGTCGCCTCGACGAAGTTGCGCCCGCGTGCTTGTTCGAGGTAATGCGCCACGTTCTTGAAAACGCTCTGGTCGCCCATAACTTCCAGCACATTCGTCAGGCTGTTGCCCGCCGCCGCCGCGCCCGCCTGTGCGCCCTTCATGCCGGTGAGTTCGCCCTTGCGCTGCAACTCCATCAACGAAGCGCCGACCGATGCCCCCATTGCCCAGGGTTGCACCCAATCAATCGGGACGAGCTTATCGCCTTTCACTGGCCGTAAGTCCGGTTGCACGCCGCGTGACAGGGCGTTGAGCGTTTCCGGCAAGCGCACCAGCGCCGACAGGTTCACCGAGAAGCCGCGCAAACCGGCACGCCCTTCTTCGGCTTTCAGCGTGTAGTCCTTTTCATCGGACGGCGCAGCGAGGATGCCCAGTGCATTGAGTGCCGCGCCCGCCCCCAACGTCTGCGCCGTGCCCACCGTCGCGCGGGAAAGGGAAAGCAACGCCTGCCGCCGGGCATACGGATCGGCGCCATGCACGGCATGCACCGCGTGACGCGCTGCTTCAAACAGACCGAGCGGGGAATACTCAAGCGCGCGTTTGGTGAGCGCGCCCGGCGTCTGGCTGTATTTCAACACGAAGTCGCCCAGTCCGAAGTTTTCGGTTCCGGTGACCGGCTTACTGAGCGAGTTGAGCGCGCTCCGAATCCGGCTGGCGGTTTCCGAGACGAAGTTGGGATCGCGGAGCGTTGCATAGTTTGCTTCGGCCATCGCGCGATCGAGCAAGGCGGCGCGCGCCTTGCCGTTGAGTGGTTGGCCGCTGCGCTGTGCCGTCTTCACCAGCGCATCAAAGGCACGTTGGTAATGGCCGGTCCAGTTGCCAGCGTCCGGAACTTCGTTAATCCAAAACAACAGGTTGTCGAACGCCTTGCCCAGCTTGTTTGAGCGCGTACCCGGTGGCAGGTTCGGTTTGCCTGGCAAGGGCTGGCCTTGCTGGTGCGCCGCGACAGCCTGCTTCATCCCGTCCACATAGTGGCGGAAGAAGGGCACGTCCGGCGCGATGTTCGTGCGCGCCGTGCCGGTCAGCTTCGAGAAACCAGCATCGAGCGCCGAGGCCACGCCCTGAACGAGCTTTTCCTGTCCGGTGAAGACGAAGTGCTGGACGATGTTCCGCCCCACGAATTTCGGCGTGGCAAGTTGCGCCGCTGTCTGCGCGCTGCCCACCGTGTCAAAGAAACGCCCGCGCGCCCCTGGTTGTGTGGCGGCGCTGGCTGCGTTCGCAATCCCTTGCCCGATGTCGGTGATGACCTGGCCGGACACGAAACCCGCCTCGCCGCTGCGCCGGTGCAAGGCTGGGGGATTGGTCGGTTGTGCGGAGGGCGAGTCGGGCGGCGTTTCCATCAACAGCGCATTTGGCCTTACGCCTTCCGCGCCGATCTCCGTTTGCTGTCCAAGCGCGGAGTCCGTGTCAGGGAAAAGCGCATTCAAGCGCGCGAGTTGGCCTTCGCGCCAGACATCCACCGGCGGCGCTTCGGCGGTGGGTAGCTCTGCCACTGTTGCCGCTGCTGCTGTTTGCGGGGCAACCGTTGCGCTTTCCGCCCGGAAGCTCTCAAGACTGAGCGGGTCTGCTGTTGCCGCAGTCGTCGCCCTCGTCACTGGCTCATCTGTCATCCGCATGGCCGTTTCTACTTCCGGCGACGTCTCTTCCGGCATCCAGAATCCCGCTTGCGCGCGCAAGGTGGCCTCGTATTGTGCGGCGGCTTCAGCTTGACTGAGCAATCGTTCGGCCTGGCTCTCCAAGGCAGCCAATTGCGTTGCCGCTGTTTGCCCGGCAGCAACAGCCTCACGTCCCACCGGCACAATGCCTTGACTCAAGAATTGCGCATCGCGTTCCTGCGCCAGCCGTCCCTGTTCGACGGCAGCGAGTAACGGTTGGGCTTGCGTGTGAAGCTCTGCCAACGCCTGCTGATGCTCATCAACCGTCAGGCCGAAGGCTTGGCGCACCTGTGCGTCAAGCTCCGGCGCGCTTGATTCCGTTGCAACACGTCCGGACGCACCGGCATGCTGCCGACCGGGATAAAAAGCGGCATCCATCAGACCGCTCGTCACGATGTTTTGCAGCGCGTCCTGTCCGTCCATTCCACGCGCCAACGCTTCCGCGCCACCCACGCCTGCACCCGCCGCGCCGGTGATGGCCCGGCCTGTCAGTTGGCGGCCCAGCGCGGAACCCGGCGCAACTTTTGCAGCCGTGCCCAGCGCCAGCCGTTCGGCCATTCCGCCCGCCTTTGCGCCTACGCCCGCCCACAACGCATCGAGCAGCATTTCGTCGCCCGGCGTCTCGCGCGCCACGTCCTGACCCACGGTCGAAGTGATGGCGGCCGCGACGGGCGGCACTCCCATTGCCGTCAGCGCCACCATCGGCAACACCTGGCCCGCCGCGTTGCCACCCAGCCGCGCCGCCTGTTGCAGCCACGACGCATCCGGCGGCAAGGCACTGACCGCCGCTTCGTCCTCTTGCAGTCCGGCTTTCCATTCGTCGAACGTTTTGCCCACGGAGCCATAGGCTTCGTCCACGCTGGCCTGACCTTCCGGCGTCAACCGCGACTTCAGCATCGTGCGCGGCAGATCGGCCAAGCCCAGCGCCGTTTGACCAACGCCCGTTTTCACGCCCTCGCCCAACCGGCGCAGCGCACCCCATTGCCCGCCGCGTTCCTGCGCTTTCTTTTGTTTGGCCTCTTGCGCCTGCCGGTTCTGCGCCGCGACTTTATCCCAGTGCTTGGGGGCTTGTTCTTCCGGGTCGGGCAAGGCCATCCCATGCACCAGGAAGTCGCGCGCTTGCTGTGGCGCCGCTTGCCAGTCTTTCAACGTCAGCCGCGGCGTCCGCGCGTTCACAGTTTGTTTGGTTGGTGGCGTGGATGGTTGAGAAACGGGCGTGTCTGGCGTTTGGCCAAAGAGCGGCGTTGACTGTTGGTAATCAAACAGCCGCTCCAACCCTGCCACCACTGGCTGGTTTTGGCGCACTGGCCCACGGCGTGATTCACGGCGCAAGAGTGGTGCAGCTTGAGCGGGCTTCGTCAACTGGTTGGCCCCTTCTGCGCGGAAGGCGTCGAACGAAAGCGGATCATCATCCCCCTGGCCGATGTGGGAGAGCACGCGCTGCGCATGGTCGCCGGTGTAGATGTCTGCGGCTTTGTCGTAAAACTCCGCTGAGCGGGGCAGGCGCTCCTTGCTTTTGAAGTACGGCAGCACCTTGCCTTCGCCCGCGTGATAGGCCGCCGCCGTGTAATAACTGTCGCCGCCGAACAGTTCATCCAGATGCTTGGTATAGCGCACGCCCGCGCGCACCTTGCCTTCGAGCGTTTCCCATTCGGCAGGGGAGACGTAGCGCAGGCCTGTCTCTGGAACCACCTGCAACGGCCCGTGGGCATTGGCTCCGGATGTCTGCGTGCCCAGCTTGCCGCCTTCTTGCTGGCTCATGCCGCGCAAGGTGCGTCTGGCACTGGGTGACAGGCCTTCTTCGTCGGCGATCCTGTCAATCAGCGGTTGCGCGGGTGTCTTCTGCATCTCCCGCCGGAAAGAATTCAAATCGTATTGGTCTTGCGGCATCGCCCCTCCTGTTACCTTGGCTGATAGGAATTCAACCGTTGCTGTATCTCGGCTGCGCTCAACCCCTTGCCACGCAACCATTCCGCATAGCGGTTTAGTTCGTCGGTATTTGGCGGCGCGGCAACACCACTGCTGTTACGCTTGTTCAATGAGCGTTGCGCCGCCGGTGCGGCCAGCTTCTGGCGTTCGCGCTCAATGGCGGCGTTGTAGATTTTCTGCGCGGCTGCAATTTCGGCGGATGTGGCTTTGGTCAGCAACTCTTGCTCGCGTCCGGTCGCGGGATCGCGCACGACTTTCGTTTTACGCCCGGTCTGCACCATTTCCAGCACGCCCGGCGGTAAGCTGCCCTCAATGGCGGTGCGGCGTTCCAACAGAACATCCTCAATGTTGCTGCTAGGCGCGCCTGACACGGGCGCGCCGTTGCGATTGTCAAGATACCGCCGCGCTGCTTTCTGCTGCGCCACGGCGCGCGTTTCGACCAGCATGCGCTTCCGTTCTTTCTCAATCGCGTCCTCGCGCAATTTTTTCGCGGCGGCGATCTCCTGTGGTGTCGCGGCCACGTCCACCGTCACTGGCTTGCCCGTCGCCGGATCACGCACGGCCTTCGACTTTTTACCCGTCTGCAAAAGTTGCAACGTGCCCGGCGGCAGGTTGGCTTCGATGGCGGGGGGGCGTTCGCGCAAACCGTTCTCGACGATGGCTTCAACGCTGCCGTCTTCCGCGAGCTGCTCCATCTCCGCGTCGGTCTTCGTGTACGCGGGCAGCTTCGGCCCGCCTGGCTGACCTACGCGCGGCGCGGCGGCAGGCTTCGGCGTCACCGGGTTCGCGGCAATGGGCTGGGTGCCCAGGAAGCGCTTCCCACCGCTCGGCAGGGTGTATGGGAGATCAACTTGGCGGTACTCCAACGTCCCATCCAGCTTCGTGCGGTAAAAGACACCGCTTTGCGGATTGAATTGAAAGCGCGTCAACGGGTCGGGCTTCTGGGCGGGTTCGCGTAACGCCTTCAGCGCCGTGGCCGCGTGCGTCAAACTGCCGAATTGCTCCAACGCCTCACGCCGCGCTTGGGCGTCCTGTTGGCTGGCGGCCTGCTCGCGTTGCAAAGCTTCCGGATACTCAGTAGTCAGCCACCTTTGTTTATGCGGCCCATCCCGATTGACCGCGCCCGCCAGCGCGCCACCCAACGCGCCTTCCACCTTGCCCGTTTGCAGAAACCCTTGCCCCGCGCCCTCGAGGGCCCCCAGTAAGCGGTTTTTGAGGCCGGTCTTTTGCGAACGTTCGAGCGGCTGATAGACCGGCAATTGCGCTGCCCGCCGGGGCGTTCGCACCAGGCGTTCAGCTTCGTCGGCGAGGACGCGGCGCAACTGTTCGACCGGCCCGTCATTGTCAGGCGCAGCTTCAGCAGCCACTGGCGCGGATTTGTACATCTCCAACGCCTGGTTGCGCGCCTGTAGGTCTTCGTTCGCACCTTCTCCCTCAAGATTGCGCCGGAGCAACTCGCCCATCTTCATAGGGGCGGGCGGCTCCGCTGGCGGCGCGTCATCGTGCGCGCGCAGAGACCCCCAAAGCGCCTGATTGCGCAGTTCAGCGCCGGGGTCTTGCGCCTCGACGCTACGCCGGAGCAACGTTCCCGTGGTTGGCGGCGGTGCTGTCGGTGACGGCGTGC
Organism: Acidobacteriota bacterium; assembly: GCA_016196035.1. NCBI lineage: Bacteria > Pseudomonadati > Acidobacteriota > Acidobacteriota bacterium. Next base: position 41,076 of record JACPYM010000062.1, read on the forward strand.
CGGTGACGGGGTTCGGTAAGGTACGCTCGACGGCACGGCGTACCAGCGCAGGCGTTGAGTTGTCGGCAGCGACCAAGGCGGACTGTTCCTGCTCGCCCGGCAACCAGCGCGTTGGACGCGCGCGGCGCATCAGCATCTGACCAGAAATGACAGGCATATAGATTCCAACTTGTCAGGCAACGCGAGGAAGGAAGGCAACCGCGAGGAAGGAAGACTGGCGAGATTATACGTGATGACCCGCCAGCCAAAGAACGAAAGTTTCGGCAGCCCGGGCTTGCCGATCAACCACATAGGCTACCGCCCGGTGTGGCGCAAGAAGTCCAGGATGTTATAGGCCAGACTCACGCGCTGGCGAATCGTGGCGCGCGCCGGTTCGCTGATCGTCTCGCGCGCGCCGGAGACGCGCCGCTCGATCTCACCTTGCAACTCCGCTTCATTGATCACAAAACCGTGTTCCTGCGCATAGGCGTTCACGAAATCAAAAAAACGCCCTTCGTCCGCTGCGTGCCCTTTGTACCAGGTTTCGATCCCCAGCCAATAAGCGAGCGCCGCATCCGTTTGTGGTTGTAACTGCATAAAATGACCTCCTTAGTCATCATCATCGTCGTCAATCCGGTACCAATCCGGGCTGACTTCATGGTGGATTGAATGGCGGCGCGCATCGCGCACCGTCGAGAAATTGTTGCCGCGTCGAGCCAGGCGGCCCGCCACGCCCCAGTTCGGCCCGCCTGCTTCGGACTCTTCGGACTGGGCCTGCTCCACTGCGGCACGATAGCCGTAGTAAGCATTCGCGCCGTGTTGCTGGATCGTCTTTGGCAGGTTTTCGCGCTGGAAATGCGCCGGGAGCTTGGCCTCCAGGCGCTGCGCTTCAGAGAGTTCACGCGCAGCCGGAAAAAACTGCGCCGCCAAGGCCCGCGCGCAGTCAAACGCATCATCGAGCTTTTTGAAATGGCGTCGTGCCCGCACCGGTTTGCCCATTTCGGACTGTGGAATATGAATCGCCGGAAACTCGCGCCGTAACCGCGCAAAGCCATCGCTGTCGAGCGCCGGTTTCGATTTCCAACCGGTCTGTTGCCCGTCCACCACGTCAGGAACCAAACCGCCTTGATTGTCAGCCACCACCACAAAGAGCTTCGGGCAGCCCACTGGCGCGCCTTCCTTGTCCTTCAACCACGGGCGAAACAGATGCGGCAGCTGCTTGTCCGGCTCCAGGTACGCCTGCAATTGAGGGTAGCCTTGCGTATACCCCTGCACGGTGTCCCAGGGTTCAAACGGGATGCCGTAATCGCGTTCGTACAGCAGCCGTTCCGCGTTGCCTTCGTGCGAGATGAGCGACAGCACCAGCGAGCGCCATTCGTTCGCGGGATCCATCGCCGCTTTGATCAATGGCGCCACGATGCCCGGATGCGCGCCTTCGCCCAGATACAGTTCCCGATAGAGAAAAACATAACCTGGCGCGCGAATCCTCCGCTGCCGTCGTGCCCCACAAAATGACCGCCGGATGTTCCTGCGTCGTGCCCACGTCGTGCGCCATGCCCCGGCTCCAACGCGGCGGAATGCACGGGCGGCCCTGTTCATCGCGCGCCTTTTCGCCATAGAAATCGGCAAACTCCGACCACGTGATGACGTGCAAATTCTCGTTCCACATCGGCAGCAACCGCCCGGCTTGCGAACCTTCGTAATCCAAGTCAATTTCCTGCGCGATCTCCGCCGCCGACATCTCCATCGTCTGGCCCTTGTACCAGCGTTCGTCTTTCCACGGATGCCGCCGCCAGTTAAGGCTCAATGCTTCCACTTCGGAGTTAAAACGTAGCTTAGCCTGTTTGGTCAACTTACCTTTGGGCGTCGAGATGGAAATTTTGCAGGGCGTGGATTGGCTTGAGGCCGTCCATTGTGGAAAGCCGCCGTGTGGCCAGGCCGCATGTTCATCCAGCACGGCCACCGTGTAGCGGCCCTGCCGTCCGAAGTCCGGCGTCGGGGCTTCACCGGTCAACAAACAATCCAATTCTGGGTTGACGATGTTCATATAGCCCGTGTGGCTACGGTAGTCGAAGCCCGCCGGCAGCATCCAGCCCGGTAGCAACCGCAATTGGAAGCGCACCTTTTCCAGCAACGCATCGGAATTTTTCTTGTCGTCTACGAGGTCTTCGACGCGCGAACCGAAGAGCGCCTTGAACCCCGGGTAGAAGCGCCAATGCTTCACCGCCCAATCCACCGCCACCCAGCTCGCGCCCATGTCGCGGCTTTTGTCGAGCAAGCCCGATTTACGTTCGAGAAAAACCAGCCGATCCAGCCAGGCGATGGCTCCCTCCTGAAACTCGAACGGCTCGAACGGCGTGACGGCCAGCGGCGCGACCGGGCGCGGGTCTTGCGACCAGGCCCAATACTTGAACCAGTGCAGCGTCCCGTTCACACCGTCGGCGCAACGTGCCAGTTCCGCCTGGCGCGCGGCCTTGCTCTTCAACACGCGCAGATGCGCCAACCGCATTTCCGCGCAAGTGGCGGCTCGTTCAACCTGCAAGGGAATCACATCGGCCAGGTACAGCAGATAATCGCGCTCAACCGCCTTTTCTTTCGTCGCCGCCAGGTCGCGCAACTCCGCGCACTTTTGCGGCACCAGCACCCGCGCCGCCAGGCACTCTTCCAGCGCCGCCCGCAAGCGCGCGTCATTCGCTTGGCGCGGGTCTTTTTCCGCCTTTTGCGGGTCGCGCACCTGCCGCAACGCCTCAAGCGCGGGCGCGATCAGCGTCGAGCCGGATCGCGCCCCAGCGTTGTTCGACAGCGGTAAGAAGTTGAGTTGCAGTGTCTTCATCCAATTCAGCCTCGCGCACCGCCCGCAACAGATCTTCGCCCATTGCCCACATCACGCGGTTGAGTGTCGCCAGCGAAATGGAGCTGGCCGCTTTCTGTTTGTGGATGCGTCCGACCATCGCGCCAACGCGCTCCACCAGTACCGTCACCGTGCTGAAGTCAGGCAACTGGCGTGGCTTCGGCGGGGTTTCCTTGGCGCTGAACGATTCGTGCCAGGCCAGCAACGCCCCGTCCGGCCCATAGATCGCGTCCCAGCGTTCGATGAGGTCTTCCAGGAAGGCGCGCAACAAGGCGACTTCCGGTTCCAGGTTGAGCGGCTCAGGATCATCCGCAAATTTTGCAATCCGATCGCGCAAACTCGCGCGCTGGATCGCCGAATAGCGCCCGTGCTTGATCGGCGTCGCCCCACCGTGCAAATAACATTTCCCTTCCCCCGGATGGTCGGTGCGCCAACCTGCTGGTTGCGCGCACGTCCTGCCGCCGCTTTTGGTCTTTGCTCCGCAGCGCCCTTCAGCATGAGGTTCCGCGCTTTTGCGCGCAGCATGAGGTTCCACGCGCTGCGCCTTTTTTGTGACCTGTTTTTTCACTGCTGGTTTTGCCATCGCTTGGTACTTGCCCCGTCTTTTTGCGTTTAACGGCCCGTGGTGGCGCCGGATATTCGACATGGCCAACGCCGCGCGCCGCTGTCGAAACGCACCAGGCAGACGGTAAAGCAGGAAGCTGTGCCGCCCTTCCTGCCGCCCGCTTTAGAACGGGATGTCGTCTTCATCCAGATCGGGCGGGGCTTGCGCCTTCAACACGGCCCGCGCGGCTTCCTTGCCCACACTAGCGGCGGCATCTTTCGTCTGCGGTCGCGCCATCTCCGGTTCACCTACCGTGTCCACCGCTTTGCCCAGGGCATAGACCGCCGCCGCACCGACTTCCAATGATGTCCGTTGCGCGCCTTCGCGGTCGGTGTAAGTTTCGAGACGAAGACGGCCTTCGACGAAGACTTGCTGGCCTTTGCGCAAATGCTCGCCCACGAATTCCGCCGTCTGATTCCAGCACGTCACGCGGAACCAGGTCGTGAGGTCTTCCGGCTCGCCATCGGCATTCTTGCGCCGCTCAGAAGTGGCGACGCTGAATTTGCACACCGCTGAACCTTGCGGCGTGTGTTTCAGCTCGGGATCGCGGCCCAAGTAGCCAACGATGGTGATTTTGTTGAACGATGCCATTCCTCTTGTTCCTCTTGTTCCTCTTTTTCAGTTCTTTCAGTTCAGAGAAAAAATGTGGCTCATGTGTAACCAGTTTGCATCGTTGCTGTCCGGCACATTCGTCGAATGAGCATCGCATTGATGCGTTTGGCGTTGTACATGGCTTCATAGGTCGCCACGTAGTCTTTGAGATAACGCTTGTGGACACC
>JACPYM010000063.1 GCA_016196035.1 Acidobacteriota bacterium
ACGCGACGGTTTGTGGGTGTGGATGAAAATCAACTCCGAGGTAATATTCACTCACGGTTTCTCCTTCAAAGAACGACTCTGACTGGTCAAACTCATTGTAGTTCGACGCGGGAGAAACCGTCTTTATGACATCAGACGGAAATAACGGAACAAGCGGAGTGACAGCCTGATCAACCTTTCCGTTTGTTTCGTTATTTCCGTCTGTTCCGTAATCTCTCTTTTAGCTTTCTTCTTTCAAGCTTGCAGCGTTCTCTGCGGCAAATTTCAACAGCGCATGGCGGCCTTTGAGATTGAGTTTCTCGCTGATGTTGAGGCGGTGTTGTTCGACGGTGCGAATGCCCATAAACAGTTCGGCGGCGATTTCTTTGTTGGTCTTGTACTCGGCGACCAACTTCAAAACTTTGCGTTCGGTGAGTGTGAGTTGATTGAGCAAACAAGTTTGCGGCGGATTTTCTTGCGCCTGGCGCAAGCGCCTGAGCAGGAAACTGGTAAGTTGCGGGCTGATGAATGCCTGCCCGTTGATGACCGCGTTGAGGCAATCAATGACCTCTTCAGCGGCGCTGTCTTTGACCAGGAAACCTTTCACGCCCAAGTCGAGCGCGGCATTCAAAAACTGCTCGTCTTTGTGCATCGTCAGGAAGACGAACTGCAAGGTGAGGCCTTTTTCGCGCAGGACGGTAAGCACCTGAAAGCCGTCCGCCTTGGGCATGTCAATGTCTAGCAAGGCGACGTCGGCGGGCGCTGCCAACAAGCGTTCAATCGCTTCTGCGCCATCTTTGGCCTCGCCGATGACGACCATTTGTGGCGCAGTTTCGATGAGTTGGCGCAAGCCGCCGCGAAAAATCGGATGGTCGTCGGCGATGAAGATTTTGATAGTGTCAGGCTTCATTACAGTTTGGATGAGTTTTGCAGCCGCGTAGCGGCGACTTGAGTTTAGCCCGGCGTTTCAACGCCGGGAAAGGTTGGCATTGAACCCGCGCGCGTTACGACGCTTGAATTCAGGCGTCGCTAACGCGACGCGGAACGCTTACGCTTACCGTGGGTTGCAACCCACGTCTAAATTCAACTGTCGCTACGCGACATAAACGGAAGAGAGTTTTCATCCTTCGTTCTTCCGAATAATTATCGTCACCGTCGTGCCTTTGCCTGCTTCGGATTCAATAGCTTGCGTGCCGCCAAGCATCCGCACGCGCTCAGCCAAGCCGATCAAACCGAAACCGCTCGCTTGGCTTTCAACGACAGGGGCAAACCCGCGTCCATTGTCTTGGATGCGCGCCGTTACTTGGGTTTCGTTTTGCACGATGCTGATTTCGACGGCGGTCGCCTGTGCGTGTTTGATGACGTTGTTCAAGCATTCCTGGATCACACGATAAAACAGCACTTCGTCGTCTTTAGAAAACACTTCGTCAAACAAGGCGACGCGGGCATTGATTTGCAAGCCGGTCGCTTCACGGATGTTTTCGATCATCGCATTGATTGATTCGCGCAGCCCCAGCCGTTCCAGATGATATGGACGCAGGTTATAGGCGATGCCGCGCACTTCTTCCAGCGCTTGTCCGGTGGCGTGGGAAATTTCATCGAGTTGGGCGGCCACTTTCGCGCCGTCGTGCGCGACGCGCTTGCCGATGCTCGTGCGGTTTTTGATGACCAACAGACTCTGGCCCAAGCCGTCGTGCAATTCGGCAGCGATGCGCTTGCGTTCGGCTTCCTGCGAAGTGATGAGTTGGCGCGAAAAGGCGGTTTTGGCTTCGGCAATTTTTCGCATCTGCACCAGACGATAGTGAGCAATCAGCCAAAGCGTTCCGGTGAGCGCCGCCACTGCCAGCAAGCGAAACCACCACGTTTGATAAAAGTAGGGACGCACCACGACTCTGAGGCTTGCGCCCTCGTTATTCCAAATGCCGTTGGCATTGGCTGCAATGACGCGAAAGGTGTAGCTGCCGGCGGGCAAATAAGAATAATTCGCGCTGCGCTGTGTGCCGGCTTCCGTCCAATTATTTTCCAGCCCTTCGAGTCTGTATTTGAATTTGATCTGCGCCGATTTGAGCAGGCTCAGCGCCGTGTAATTGATTTCAAGCTGCGATTGCTGGGGACTCAATTCAAGGGATGAGGGATGAGGGGTGAGGGATGAACGCAAGGTTTGCGGATCAATCGGTTGGCGATCAATCGAGACAGTTTCAATGACTACAGGCGGCGGCAAGGGGTTCACGGCTTCGGCTTCGGGGTCAATGATGGCAACGCCGCCCATCGTCGGAAACCAAAACTTGCCGTCTTGGGCTTTGATGGCCGCAGGCAGCCTGCCGCCGTTGCATTCGGCGTTGAGCATGCCGTCTTTTTCGTCGTAAGAAACGCTGTTGAGTTTGGGAATCCTGCCGTCGGCAAAATCGTTGAGTTCCTGCTTGCTGACGCGCTGGAGGCCGCGATTGCTCGACATCCAGAAGTTGCCGCGTTTGTCTTCGAGGATGGCAAAGACGCCGTTATTGAACAGCCCGTGTTCAACGCGATAGTTGAAAAACCTGGCGTGTTTATAACGAACCAAGCCGTCGCCATAAGTGCCAAACCACAACACGCCGTCAGCGTCTTCATAAATCGCACGGACGAATCCTTTCGGACTGCCAGTCTCGGCGTTGCAACTGATAAACCTGCCGTCTTTGAATTGCGCCAACCCCTCAAACGTGCCTGCCCACAAATTTCCGTGGCGGTCTAGGTGGATGGTGATCACGTTCTCACTCGGCAAGCCGTCGTTGGTGGTGTAATGCGCGATTTCCTGGTCGTCCTTGTATTTGAATAATCCTTCGCCGGTAGCGATCCAGATATTTCCCGCGCGGTCAGCGGTAAAGTCGGTAGCTCCGTTTGGAAGATCGTTTTTACCGATTCGTTTTACGGACAAAGGTGCTGCAAAGCGCCCGAATCCACCGTAGCCTTGAAAGCCGAGCCAAACCCGCGCCCGGTCATCTTCCCACAAACCTCTCATATAAAGCGGAAGTCCCGGCTGGTAGTTCAAGCCTAAATCTGTGACCTTACCTCCCGCGTAACGGTTCACACCTTGTGTCGTGCCGATAAAAACATCTCCGTTTTGCGTTTGCAGGAGCGGATAGACCTCGTTGCTGTTCAGCCCGTCTTTGACGGAGAGCGTCGTGATCAGTTTCCGCCGCAACCGCCGCAAGCCCGTTGAAGTCGCCAACCAAAAATTGCCTTCGCGGTCAACAAGGCTGGCGGTCGCGCCGACCGCCTCGTTCAATTGATACGACGTAAATTGATTATCTTTGAAGCGCACCAACTGGCTCGGCTTGGGCACAGCAAGACCTGAAAGAAGGAACCAGAGGCCCCCTTCAGCGTCTTCCATTATCTGATTCGGAAAGAGTTCGTTTAAGGCCGGGATTTCCTTTTTCGCAAAGACGGTAAGCTTGCCAGCTTGCAAGCGCCAGAGTTCGAAAGCGGGGGATCTTTTTCTCACCCATAATGCACCATGCCGATCTTCATAAGGTGCAAGGCGATTGATGGCTCCTAGTTCTTCCACCGTTAAATTCAGCGGATAGGTTGTGACCTGTCCGTCTTGCTGCCGCGTAGTCTGGTTCGGCCCCATCACCCATTTGGCGCCGGATTTTCCCCAATAAATCTGCCCATAGACTTGTTTGACGTTCGGTTCTTTTTGGTCGGATGTACGCACCAACCGGTCGTCTTGCAGCGCGTAATATCCTTTGGCCGTTTCAAAAACGGCGTTCCCCTTGGCATCACTCACAATTGTCGCAATGGCCTCACCCGCCGCTGCAAAATCTGAATACGAACGAAAAACGCCATTCCGATAAACGGTCACTACATTATTTTCCGTCACTGCATAAACCGCGCCTGCCCGATCGGCAAAAAGCCGCGCAAAGCGATTATTGACGATGCCTTTGGTGTTGCCCTTGTCAAAGATCGTAAACCGCACGCCGTCAAACCGGGCCAGCCCGTCAAACGTGCTCAGCCACAAATAGCCATCCGGCGTTTGCACTACGCCGGTCACGGTGTTTTGCGGCAACCCGTTCGCCGTCGTCCACACATCAAAGCCGTATTCCTGTGCGTAAGCGGTTGCGTGTAAGTGGCCCAGCAGTGCCAGCAGCACGCAGGTCATTCGTCCGCTAAGTTTTCGCCCGTCAGAAAAAAGCATCTTTCTGCCTGTCGGTAAGTCAGGAGACCAAAGACTCAGGGTCTATTCATTCTAGTACTCCATCAAGCTGAAAATGAGGGATGTAGGGCGGGATTAAATCCCGCCCTACATCCCGGATGCGCTCTCAGCATCCATCACTTACAGCTTGATGGAGTACTAGGCAAGTGTTCGACAAGCTGCCAGCTTGTCGAAGTCCCGGCTAACGAACCATTGGCTTGACTGCGCCGCCCGCGACAAGCTGGCAGCTTGTCGGACAGTCCGGCAGCCTGAATGGCACGAGCATGAATAGACCCTGCCAAAGACCGGTAGTCACATTAGCTCAATCCTGTATTACAGAGGAAAGTCTTGCCGCACGACCAAAGCGATTTTGTGCTCATAACGCGCCGGTTTTACGCTGGCATCAGCCGCTCGAGCCAACCGGGCCTGGCAATTTTTACTGCCACCCATTCCCTTTTCAGTCTGTTTGCGGTATTTGCTCAACCACGATGAGCGCCTACGCTCGTTGCCCAATTCAATTCAACCCTCAACTTTCGCATCCGCCAGCGTCAGTTCGCAGTTGGCACGGAGGACACCATGAAGATAGGCCGCTTATTACTCGCCGGCGTGCTCGCGGGCGTCGTTGTTTTCATTTGGAGTGCGCTCTCGCACATGGTTCTGGGTCTGGGCGAAGCCGCCGTCAAATCGCTGCCCAACGAAAGCGCCGTGCTCACCGCGCTCAATCAAAATGTCAAGGCGCCCGGCTTTTACCTCTACCCCGGCGGGATGGAAGCCATTCAAAACGCGCCCAAAGACCAGCAGGAAGCGCTGACCAAACAATACGAAGAGGTTTACAAGGCGCAACCCCACGGCATTCTGGTGCTGACGCCGCCCAATGGCGTGGTGTACAGCTTCCCGAAATTGCTGCTCAACGAATTGCTCAGCAACATCCTGGGCGGCGTGATCGCGGCCTGGTTGTTGTCGCTGGCGCTCGGCGCGTTGCCCTCTTTCCTCGGACGCATCGGATTCGTCGCGGCGCTGGGCCTGTTCGCCGCGCTGGCCGTAGATTTTTCGTATTGGAATTGGTACGGCTTCCCGACCAAATATCTGCTGACTTCGTTACTGGACAATACGCTGGGCTGGGCGCTGGCGGGCGTGGCGCTGGCGCTGTTCCTCAAACCGCGCGCCTAACGCGAAGGAACACGCATACTCACAGCGACTCGGCGTAAGCCCGCAACGCCGCCGTTTGCACCTCGCGCAAGGCAACCAACTGCGCTTCCGCCGCCGCCCGACAATCTTCGTATTCAGGCGCGGCATTCACCACACGGCCCGCAGCGTTTTTGGCCAGCTTGATGCGGATCGAACCGTAGGGCGTCGCCACGGTCACGAATTCGCGCTGCAAAATCTCGCGCTGCTCCGTGCGGTAACGCAGGCCCAGCGTCGTCGTTTCGCGGAAGAGCAATTCGCACATGCGCGCGCGATCAGCCGGCTGACAGAGCAGCGTCAACAGCACGCCGGGCCGGTTCTTTTTCATCTGCACGGGCGTGTAAAACAAATCGAGCGCGCCCGCTGCCAGCGCCTTTTCCATGACGTGTCCGAGCACTTGCGGACTGAGATCGTCGAGGTTGGCCTCGATGACGGTGATGGTGTTGGGCGTGTCATCAAGGTGGGGTGCATCGCTCAAGAGTTCACCGATGATCGCGCGCAGCACGTTGGGGAATTTCGGATATTCGCGCGTGCCTGCGCCGTAACCCGTGCGTTCGATCTTCAACAACGGCAGCGCGCCGAAGCTTGCGGCCAACTCAGCCACCAGCGCCGCGCCGGTCGGCGTGACGAGTTCGCCCTGAATGTCTTTGGCATAAATCGGCACGCCTTGCAGCAATTCGGTTGCCGCCGGGCCGGGCACGGGATAGGTGCCGTGCGCGCATTTGAAGGTGCCGGAACCGACGTGCAACGGCGAGGCGATGATGCGCTCGATTTGCAGCGCCTCCAAGCCAACGCACACGCCGACGATATCCACGATGGAATCAAGCGCGCCGACTTCGTGAAAGTGGACGGCTTCGAGCGGGATGTTATGAATTTTGGACTCGGCTGCGCCTAAACGCTGAAAGATTTGCGTCGCGCGGGCCTTGACGGTTTCGCTCAAGCCGGACGCCGCGATCAGGCGTTTGATGTCCGATAGCGCGCGGTGGTGCGAATGTTCGCCCTCGCCGTGCGCGTGGGCGTGCGTATGTTCATGCGGATGCGAATGCGTGTGGGTGTGCGGGACGCTCTCGGCTTCAGCATGCGTTTCCAGCAACTGCACGTCGAATTTGGCGGCGGCGATGCCGCTGCGATCTACGCGCGTCAGGCTCAATTCGTAACCGGACACGCCGAGCTTCGCCAATTCGTGTTTCAGCAGTTCAAAGTCCAGCCCGCAATCCAGCAAGGCCCCAAGCAACATATCGCCGCTGATGCCTGCAAAACAGTCTAGGTAAAGAGTTCGTTTCATCGCGATTGCTGTAGGGCAAGCTGCCAGCTTGCCGCGGTTTGAAGGCCCTGCGCCAGGGAGAAGCCCAAGCCGTCTTGTTCACGGTTCACCGCAAGCTGGCAGTTTGCGGTACCGTTACGGCACGATCTGCACCGGCGTTTTGACCGGCAGCAGATCAAACAATTCTTTGATCGCGGCATTTTCCAGCGCGACACAACCGAGCGTCCAATCGTGGCCTGTGCCGCCGCCGTGAATAAAAATGTCGCCGCCCAGTTTGGTGTTTTGCGGCGGTTTGGCTTGTACGCGCAGGGCCGCGACGATGGCGTCGTGTTCGGCTTTGGTCAGCAGCCCGGCTTTCAACCCGGCGGCGGCATCGCGGGCGTTCGGGTAGCTTAGGCCTAGCGACAAGTAATAATTGCTCTTCGGATTTTTGTGGGTGAGGTAATAGTCGCCTTCGGGCGTCGCGCCGTCGCCTTGCCGTTGCTTGTGGCCCGCCGGATTGTGGCCGAGCGCGATGGGGAAGCTTTTGAACAATTGGCGCTGGCCGTTTTCGTCGCGGTAGACATAAAGCGTGCGTTCGGCTTTTTTGACCAGCACAAAGAATTGATCTGGTGTGGATGGATCTGGTTGACTCATTTGACGGGTGGAGCGCCGAGTGCTGCGGTGCGGGGAGCGGTAGCGACCTGGTGTCTTCGAGTTGCGCTCGTCTGAAGTCACCGGGGCGCTACCGCTCCCCGTACCGCACCGCCGCGCAATACTCGGTTGCGCCAATAACAAAAAGACAAGACAGAAAAACCAAAACTTCATTGCTGTCGTTTCAGCGCTCGCGCCGCCGCTTGCAACTGGCGTTTCGTCTCGGCTGGCAACGCCGTCCAAGGCACTTCGCGGAGCGCGGCTTCGAGCGCATAAAGCAGATTGAGGCTGGCGTTGAAACCGTGCAGGCGCACCTGCCGATACGCTTCGATTGCGCCGACCGCTTCCAAATCGGCGCGCGAATGAATCCCCACCGCTTGCAGCCATTCGCGCGAGACCGGCCCCAGGTTTTTCAACGCGTCGCTCACGGCTTGTAATCGCCCGCGATCACCGTCGTCGCGCGCGCGGGATGGAAGTACTTGCCGATGGCCGCGTCCACCTGCGCTTTGGTAACGGCGCGGATGAGATTGGGGTAATCGTCCAGATGCTTGACGCCCAGGCCGAAAACCTCGGCGCTGGCGATTTGCCCGGCGATGCCTGCGTTCGTCGCCAGTCCAACTTTGAATCCGCCGATCATCGAGGATTGTTCGTCACTCAATTCCGCCAGCGTGATGCCGCTCTGCTGGTAATCGTGGACGATTTCGAGCTCGGTTTCGATGGCGGTTTCGATGTTCGCGGGCGCGACGGTCACGCTGATGACAAACGGCCCGTCGGCAAAGCCCGATTCGGGAAAGCTGGAATTGATGCCATAGGTCAACCCCATCTCGTCACGAACCTTCAAGCCCAGCCGCGAGGACAGCGTGGATTGCCCGAGCGCGCGGTTGGCGATGACCGCCGCGTAATAATCCGGGTTGGCGCGGCGCAAGCCAGAGGCGTGGCCGATGACGACATTGCAATTCTGTTTGCCTTTCATAAACACGGTGTCGCGTTGCGGCGCGCTTTGCACGGGTGTCGTCGGCACCACAATCGCCGGAGCCGTCGCGCCCTGCCAATCCCCCAAATGGTCTTCGATCAGTTGGCGCACCTCATCGGCCACGACATCCCCAACGACCGCCAGAATCATCGTCGCAGTGCCGTAATGCTGCGCATAAAACGACTGCACGTCGGCGATCGTGATGCCTTCCAACTCACGCACGCTGCGTTCGGAGGGGTAGCGGTGAAAAGGGCTGCCTTCCTCAAAGACCAGTTGCGTCAGCCGTTCGTAGGCGCGCGCGCCGGTGTCGTCCTGATATTCCTTGATGCTGGCGACGTACTGCTGTTTCAGCTTATCAAGTTCCTCCGCCGGAAAACTCGGCGTGCGCAACATCTCGGCCAGTGTCGCAATCAGCATGGCAAAGTCTTTGGTCAGCGCACGCCCGCCGAACGAAGCGGCAAAGGTCAGCGCGTCAAAACCCAGCCGCGCGCCGCTGGATTCGAGCCGGTCAGCCAGTTCGAATTTGCTGTGGCGCGCCGTGCCTTTGTTAAGCATCGAGGCAGTGATATCGCCGAGCATATCTTTGCCCGGCGGATTGAAATACTCCCCGGCCATCAGGTAACCGGACATCGCCACCGCCGGGCTGGTATAATTTTCCAGCACCAACAGCGTCAGGCCGTTCGTGAGTTGATAGCGTTGGGTACGTTCAGCGAATGATTGATTGGACATGCTTTGATTGAAATTTGTGCGAACAAAATAGAATGAAAAAGAGGCCGACCGCAGTTTCTTTCATTCTCAATTCCTCATTCTCAATTCTCTTGCAGTAAAAAATCGTAACTACTCACTCCCTGGGAGCGCAGTGTTCCAGTCTGCGGGCGTTGCCAGAAGACGCTTTGGAGAACCAAGGAGTATGTCGCCACGGCTCGCAGCCTGGAAGGACTGCGCTCCCAGAAAAGGCAAAAATCAACGCCTTGGCCCGCTGCAAGAGAATTGAGAATGAGGAATTGAGAATGAAGAATGCTTCGTCCTCACGCTCGAACCTAATCCATTAAGCGCGGGGTTGATTGCCTCGCGCGCGCTGTACCGCATCATTCGTGGCGCTCGATCAAATCCCATGGATTTCCGTACAAGTCTTCAAACACCGCCACAATGCCATACGACTCTTCTTTGGGTGGCCGGACGAACTTGATGCCAGCGGCGACCATCGCTTGATAGTCGCGCCAAAAATTATCGGTCTGCAAAAACAGAAAGACGCGCCCGCCCGCTTGATTGCCGATGAAGGCGGCTTGCTCTGGCGTTGACGCGCGTGCCAGCAGCAAGGTCGTTCCGGTTGAACCGGGCGGCGCGACGATGACCCAGCGTTTGTCTTGGGCGGGTTGATAGGTGTCTTCGACGAGCACGAAATGAAGCTTTTGGGTGTAAAACGCAATGGCTTCATCGTAATCGCGCACAACCAGTGCAATGTGGGCAAGCGCCTGTTTCATCTCTACTTCCATCAAGCCGCCGCCAACAATTCTTCTTCCTCTTCAAACTCCGCTTCAGCTTCCGCCGGCAAATCGGCCAATTCCTCTTCATCCAGCTTCGGAATAAACCAGCCCACCGTGCGGGTGTCTTCGGTGAAATACGCGTTCGCCACGCGCTGAATGTCGGCGGGCGTGACGGCTTCGACCTGTTGGGGAAACTCGATGTAAGCCTGCCAGCCAGTGACGACTTCGGCTTCGCTCAGGCCGCGCACGATGCTCATGGCGCTGTCGCGTTGGTAGACCATCTGCGTGTTGATGATGTTTTTGGCCTTGCTTAATTCGGCCTCGCCGACGGCGGTTGTTTTGAGCTTTTCGACTTCAGCGTAAATCACGCGCTCGACTTCGGCGTGTTCGATGCCGGGGTTGAGCGTGGCTTCGATGGTGAACAGGCCGGGATCAATGAAGTGCGTCGAATGTGCGCTTTCGTCCAGCGCCAGTTGGGTTTCGACCAATGCCTGATAGAGCCGCGCCGTGACGCCCGCCGACAAAATGTGATCGAGCACGGCAAGCACGACGGCGTCTGGGTGCCTGGCTTCGGGAATGCGCCAAGCGACCTCGACGATGCCCAGTTGGCCGGGACGGCGCAAGATCAAACGCTGCTCGCCTTCCTGCGGCGGTTCGACCGTGTACATCGGCGGAATCGGATGCGGCGATGGTAGAATCGGCCCGAAGTGTTTGGCCAGCAGGTTCAGCGCGTGCGCCTCGTCAAAGTCACCCACCAGAATCGCAGCAGCGTTGTTCGGGTGGTAATACACGTCATAAAACTCTTTCAAACGTTCGGTCGGAATGCCTTCGACATCCGAACGCCAGCCGATGGTCGGGTGGTGATAAGGATGTTCGCGGAAGGCGATGGCCCAGAGGCGTTGATCCAGCACGCGGCTGGGTTCATTTTCGCCGCGCTCCATTTCGTTGCGCACGACGGTCATTTCGGATTGGCGGTCTTCATCAGCGATGAACGAGTTGCGCATGCGGTCGGCTTCCAGATGAATGGCCAATTCCAACTGATCGCTAGGCAGCATTTCGTAATAGCGCGTGCGGTCGTACCAAGTGTCGGCGTTATAGACCGCGCCCTGCTTTTGCAAAACGGCGGCGATTTGCGTGCCGTTTTGTTTGTTGTAACTCGGCGTGCCTTTGAACAGCATGTGTTCGAGCAAATGCGTCGCGCCGGTATGGCCGACGGCTTCGTTGCGCGAACCGACGCGGTACACGACCATAAAGGCCACCACGGGCGCGGACGTTTGCGGCAAGAGTAAGACTTTCAGGCCATTGGCATCGAGCCGGTATTCGGTGATGCCGTCGAGTGCGGTAATTTTGGTGAAGGCGTTTGTCATAGTTTCGTTTGCATGCTCAAAAGGCCAGTTCGACAATTAAAGCCCATCTTAACATAGAGGACGTGTTTTGCAGTTGCGCGCGCGCACCCTATAATCTGCCGCGTCCCACGAACAAACCGTACCACTTGACCAGGACTGCGGCGCTCCTCTGCATAGCTCATCGCGCGTTCTTTGCACAAGCGAGGCAGACAGCGGCTCGTAAACCGAATGACGCAAACACACACGACAACTCGCTTGTCTACCTCTGCCTACCGCCGCCAAAAGGTGGAATGGCTGTGTATGGCGGGTGTCTTGCTGGCGGCGTGCGGCTGGGTTGTCTGGCGCGGTCAAACCTTGGCTATCGCTGAAACTGCGCAACCACACTTAGTCGCCTGGCATGTTTACACCTCACCGGATATTGTCATCAGCCAGGTTTATGGCGGCGGCGGCGAACGCAATGCACCTTACAAAAACGATTTCATCGAACTCTTCAATCGCGGCACGACGACGGTCAATTTGGCCGGCTGGTCGGTGCAATACGCCGCCGCGCGCAGCATCGGCTGGCAAGCGACCGAGTTAACCGGTGCGTTGGCGCCCGGCCAATACTATTTGATCAAGCTGGCGACAGCGGGCACAGCCGGACAGGAACTGCCTGAAGCTGACACTATCGGCACCGTAGCGGTGAACGCCACGGCAGGCCGCGTGGCGGTGGTACGCGACACCGCGCCGTTGTCGGGGCTGGTGGTCTGCCCGACCGACCCGGAAGCCAATGGCAAGATCGTGGATTTTGTCGGCTACGGCAGCACGGCCTGTGCCGAGGGCGCGGCGGCCCCCGCACCAAGCGCTGTCACAGCCGTGTTGCGGCGCAATGCGGGCTGTGCCGACACCGATCAAAACGGCGCGGACTTCCTCACCGGCGCACCGTTGCCGCGCAGCACGGCGTCGCCATTCAATCCTTGCAACGGCGTGACCAATCCGCAGGCTGATTTGGTCATCAACACCATCACCAGCGGCGTGACGCAAACCAGCGGCGCGGCGGCGGCGCGTTTTGCCAACCTGCTGGCCCGCGCGAGGGGTTTTACCCAAACGCAAACCACCCCGGCCAGTGTGCCCGCGCGTGGTCTGCTCAGTTTCATTGTGACAGTGCGCAACAATGGCGCGGCGACTGCCGCCAATGTGACGGTGACAGACACGCTGCCAGCGGGGTTCGGCAACCTGCAAGCCAGCAACGGCGCGCTCATCACCGGTTCCACTGTGACTTGGCCCATGATTCCGGCGTTGCCGCGCGGGGCGAGCGCCAGTTTCACTGTCATCGCCACAGCGCCTGACCAGGCGGGCAGTCTCAGCAATGTGGCGCGCTGTACCAGCGACACCTTTGACCCGGACGCGACGAATAACCGCCGCAACACGCCCATTGAGGTGCTGGCGGGCGCGCGCTTTTCCAGCCAGGATGTGGTGATGGAACTGTTCGGCCCGCAACCCTGCTCGTCTTCATTTAGCGCGGAAGTGCGGCTGACCAATCGCGGCTTTTCAACCCAACCTGACAACCCCGATTCCGAATTCAACGCGCTCTTGCCGCCGGGCCTTACCGTCAGTTCATGTTTCGCCAGCAAAGGGCAGTGCCGCACTAACAGCGGCGGGCAGTCGGCGCGCTGGGACGGCTCAATCAGGGTCAACGAAACCGTGACGATCACGCTCAGTTTGCAAGTGCTCGCCAGCGGCGAGGCACCGCTCATCCCGTTTTGCGTGACGGGCAACGTCAAATTCGACACCGACAATGACGGCAGCAACGATGCTACCACCAGCGTGACGCAATGCGGCGAATATAGCTGTAGTTCTAAAACCGATCTGGGGCCGCCGTTGCCGCCCGCGACGGAACAAAGCGCGCAAAAGGCCGGGTCGGTGCTGATCTTCAATCTTTACACCTCAAACGCCTCTGACCCGGCGCGCCAGAACACGCGCCTCAGTTTGACCAATACGAATGACACAGCGCTCGCCTATGTGCATCTGTTTTTCGTCAACAGCGACACCTGTGCGGTCAGCGATGTTTACACCTGCCTGACGCCTTTCCAAACAACCAGCTTTCTGGCCTCCGATATTGACCCAGGTGTGACGGGCTATCTGGTGGCCGTAGCGGTCAACGCACAGTTTGGCTGTCCGATCAATTTCAATTATTTGATCGGCGACGCCGAGGTGAAATTGGCGTCTGGACATCAAGCCTCATTGGGTGCGGAAAGTTTTGCGGCCCTGGCCAATCCGCCCGTGCCATGCGACCAGTTTGTGCTGCAACCCAAACTGGCGTTTGACGGCGTGCATTACAACCGCGCGCCACGCACGCTGGCGATCAGCAACCTGGCGAGTGTCGAAGATGGGAATTCAACCTTGCTCGTGTTGAATCGGTTGGGCGGCGATCTGTCTGGCACGGTCGAGCCGTTGGGCAAGCTGGCGGGCTGGCTGTATGACGATGCCGAGAAACGCTTCAGTTACACCGCACAAGGCGGCTGCCAATTGCGCCAGGTGCTGTCGAATAGTTTCCCGCGCACCACGCCGCGCTATGGGCAAATCATCCCCAGCGGACAAACCGGTTGGCTGAAAATCTGGGCGGGCGAGGATTACGGCATCCTGGGCGCGGCCATCAATTTCAATCCGAACGCCAAATCGCTGCCGCGTCCGGTGAGCGGCGGCCAGAACCTGCACAAGCTGACGTTCACGAATGCGGCGTATTTCATTATGCCGGCCATCAAGCCACACTGCTGAACCAGGTGTGCCAAAGATTATTTTTCCGCTAACGCCGCTCGAATCGCCCGCGCCACTTGCCCGCCATGAAAGCGGCCATTCTCGATAAAAATCTTGCCTGTCTCTTTGCCTGCAATCACCACGCCCGCCAGATAAACGCCGCGCGCATTCGATTCCAGCGTGTCAGGGTCGAAGGCGGGCTTTAGCGTTGCGGGATCAATCGCAATGCCCAGGCTTTGCAGGAATTCGTTGTCGGTGTGATAGCCCGTCAAGGCAAAGACGAACTCGTTCGACAACGTGCGTTCTTCATTCGTCGCCAGGCTGCGAATCTGAATGGCCGCGGGCGTAATCGCCGTCACGAGGTGCTCAAAGTAAGCCGTCACTTCCCCGCTGGCGATGCGATTTTCGATGTCGGGCAGAATCCAGTATTTAATCGTGCGTTTGACCTGCGCGCCACGATGGATAAGCGTCACGCGCGCGCCATGCCGCACCAGATCGAGCGCCGCCAGCGCCGCCGAATTGCCCGCGCCAATCACGGCCACATCGCGCGCGTAGTACGGATGGGCGTCTTTGTAATAATGCGAAACCTTGGGCAGGTCTTCGCCGGGAATGCCCATGCGGTTGGGCTGATCGTAATACCCAATCGCGATGATCAATTTGCGCGCCTGGTACTGACGCGGCTCGCCCGTGGCCGCCACTTCGGTTTGCACGGTGAAATCGCCATCGCGGCCCGTCACGCTGACGACCTTTTCGTACTGATGCACGCGCAAACGATACGTGTCGGCCACGCGGCGATAATACTTGAGCGCCTCGATGCGATTGGGCTTTTCGCGTTCGCAGACAAACGGCAGATCGCCGATTTCCAGCAACTCCGGCGTCGTGAAAAAGACCATCTGCGTCGGGTAATGATAAAGCGAATTGACGACGCAGCCTTTTTCCAACACCAGGTAACTCAATCCGGCGCGCTGCGCTTCAATCGCACAAGCCAAGCCGGTCGGCCCGCCGCCAATGATGATCACATCAAAGATTTCCATCAGGGTTTGCGCTCCGGCGCTTTCAATTTCACGTCCTGCGTTTCGGTGCCAAAGCGTTTGAAGTCAGCGAACTCGAAGCTGTAATCCACGCCCAGCCTGTTGCCCGCCCGCTCAAAAAACGCGCGGTACGTGTCGCCATTGAGTTGCGCCTGGCGCGGCAACCAATAGCCATCCGGTAACGGCATTTGCTCGTACAACAACGCCGGTTTGCCACTGCGCACTGCCAGATCGCGCGGCCAGCCTTCCACACGCATCAGCACACGCTCTGCCGCGTCAATCCAAACCGTCCCGCTCAACTGTGCGAGGTAACGCAATTCGCCCGAAAACTGTACGCCCGTCATTGAACGGAACTCGAGACTGATGGTTTCGCGCCCGTCCAACAATGTCCGCCGCGCGTTCCCAAACTCGCACCCTTCCAACAAAGCGCGCACATTCAGTTGCACATCCGCGCCAAACGACCGGCCCACGCGAATCGTGAAGTACGCGCCCTTGCTGCGCGACTCTTCTTCCTGCGCGCGGCTGTTGTACTTTTGTGATTCCGTCTCCGCTTTCAACAGACGCTCTGCCGCTTTCTGCCGTTCTTTTTCGACCTTTTCCGGCGGCAGCGGCACGCCGTGCTCGGTCAACTTGAGCATCACGGCGCTGGTATTCCCCTGCCGTTTGAGCGTCGGAATGTACGACTCATACAGCTCAAACACTTCTTTCACCGCGCCTTGCTTGTCCGTCCGCCGCTCATGCCAGCGCAAGATATAGGTGTATTCCGAAAGCAGCTTGTCGCCTTTGCCATGTGCCAGCGTATCTTTGAGCAGGGCGTCAATATCCACGGCTTCCGGCGCAGCGGTTTGTGCGCCCACTGCCAGCGCCAACCATAACCAAAGACCGACAATTGCAAACAACGTCTTCACACAACCTCCTCTCCGTGGTGATCCGCAAAATAAAACGCCGGCCCGCACACCAACACAATCCGCAGCGGCTCCGCGCCGGTATTCACCAGCGTATGCCGCTGCCCCGCCGGAATGTAAATCGCATCGCCCGCGCCCACCGCGCGCACCTCGTCGCCCACCGTCATTTCGCCTGTGCCCGTCAGGATGTAGTAAATCTCTTCCAGCGCTTCGTGATGATGCGGCGTGACGCGGTGGCCGGGCGGCAAGGTTTCTTCAGCCAGGCTGCATTGCGTGATCGGCGCGGTCGTGCGGTCAATCAGCGGGCGGATTTGGGAACCGTGCGGTGTGTGCAGGATTTTGGCGTCGGCGCGATTGACGATCAGCATTGCTTAAAATACTCGCCCACGAAGTCACACTAAGCAGCACGAAGAAAAGGCCAGACACTCTGTTTCTCTTCGTGTCTCCTGCGTGTGACTTCGTGGGAAAACTACCTTCTCTCTAGTTCAACAACTTCGCGGTGATGGCGTCCAGTGTCAGCGCTTCTTGTTCGCCCGTCGCCAGATTCTTCAATCCATACACGCCCCGCGCCACTTCATCGTCGCCGATGATCAGCGCGTAACGTGCGCCCGCCTTGTTCGCCTGCGCCATTGCCTTCTTCATTTTGCGGTCTTCAAATTCGAGCAGCACCGACACGCCCGCGCGCCGCAACGCGCTTGCCACTTGAAACGCATGCTGCCGCGCCGCGTCGCCGAGATAAACGATGAACACATCCGGCGCATCCGCCGCGCGCAATCGTGCTGCTTCAGTGTCCGGCAACGACATCACCATGCGATCCAAGCCGAACGCAAAGCCGAAGCCTTTGGTCGGCGGCCCGTCCAGCGTCTCTGACAAACCATCGTAGCGGCCACCGCCCACAATCGTATTCTGCGCACCCAGGCCATCGCGTCCCACAATTTCAAACGCCGTGCGCGTGTAGTAATCCAGGCCGCGCACCATGCGCGGGTTGACTGTGTAGGCGATGCCACGCGCGTCCAGATGCGCTTTGAATTGGTCGAAGTGAGCGCGTGAGGCTTCGTCCAGCGCATCGGTGATCACTGGCAGCGTCGCGATCACCGCTTGGCAACTGGCGTTTTTGCAATCGAACACGCGCAGCGGATTTGTCGCGTAACGGTGTTGGCAATCGCCGCACAACTTGTCGAGTTGCGGTGCGAGCGCCACGCGCAACACTTCCAGATACGCCTCGCGCATCACCGCATCACCAACCGAATTGATCAGCAGCGTCGTGTTCGTAATTCCCAACTCTTTCAACAACCAGTCAAGCATCTCGATGACTTCGGCCTCGATGGCCGGGTCGTCGGTCGTGCCCAGCACTTCGACGCCGATTTGATAGAACTGGCGGTAACGCCCGGCCTGCGGGCGCTCGCGGCGGAACATCGGGCCGATGTAATAGAGCTTGGTCAATTCGCCCGCCGCTTTGTTAGCGAACATCTGGTGCTGGATGTAGGCGCGCACGACCGAGGCCGTGTTTTCGGGCCGCAGCGTCAGCGATTCACCGGCGCGGTCTTCGCGGGCGCGGTCTTCAAAGGTGTACATCTCTTTGTGGACGATGTCGGTCGCCTCGCCCACGCCGCGCGCAAAGAGTTCGGTCTTCTCAAAAATCGGTGTGCGAATTTCTTTGAAGCCGTAGCGGCGAAACGCTTCGCGCGCGACAGTTTCGATGCGCTGCCAGAGCGGCATGTCTTGGGGTAATAAGTCTCGTGTGCCTCGAACAGTTTGAATCATAGTGGTCAGTGGTCAGTAGTTAGTGGTCAGAATGAAGCGCGGATTGTAGCATGCGGTTTGGGGCGGCCCAATTCTCCGCTTTTACATACGGCGCACTGAAGAGGAGATTACGGAACCGACGGAAATAACGGAACAGGCAGAACCGCTCTTGCTTGGGCTGCTTCCGTTTGTTCTGTTATTTCCGTCTATTCCGTAATCTCTCTTTTTCTCGTCTGATTTGTTGCCCGTTTTCTTTGTTACTCAGGAGGTTTCATGCTGCTGATTGAACGCGAGCCTGGCATCTTGGTGCTGACGCTCAACCGCCCGGACAAACGTAATTCTCTGCATCCCGAGTTGCTCGACATTCTGAACACCGAGTTTATCCAAGTCGCCAACGACGCCAGCATCAACGTTGTCGTGTTGACCGGCGTGGGCTCCAGCTTTTGCGCGGGGCTGGATTTGCAACACCTGCTCAATCTGAGTGACGCGGGCAAGGTTGAATACATGCGCCAGTTGTTCGATCTGTTTGAACGAATGTACACGCTGCCGCAACCGATCATTGCGGCGATCAACGGCCCGGCGATGGCGGGCGGCTTTGATCTGGCGGCCTTTTGCGACTTGCGGCTGTGCGTGACGACGGCCAAGTTCGCCCAGACCGAAATTTTGCTCGGCATCACGCAAATCATGTTTCCGCTCTATCACAGCATCGGCCTCACGCGCGCCAAAGAACTGGCCTTCACCGGCGAAGCGATCAGCGCCGAAGAGGCGCATCGCATCGGCTTCGTCAATCACGTCTATGCCGCCGAAAGCCTGATGAGCGAGGCGCTAAAGCTGGCCGACAAACTGGCCGCGCGCCCGTGCCAGACGCTCTTTGCCACCAAACGGCTGAGCCGCGAATTGTTGGACGCCGATACGCCCACGGCCTTTGGCAAAATGTTTGGAGCGATCAGCGAACGTCTGCAAGCTGAAGAGCACAAGCAAAAGGTGGTTGAGTATGTCGAGAATTTGAAGAAACGCTGAAACAGGTTTGCCGCCGAGGAACGCAGAAAAGCGCAGATCAGCCTTACGATTGATCTGCGTCTTTCTGCGTTCATCTGCGGCTAAACTTCTTCCTGTCGCACCAACTGCGCCGGATCGAGCAAGGCCAGCAAGGCCGCGACCGCTGCCTGCAAGGCCGCTTCGTCTTTCGATTCCAAGGTGAGTTTGACCTTGTAATCAGGCGTCGAGAAACTCGGATATGACCCGATGGCGACCAGGGGATGCGCGGCGGCGGCGGTGCTCAAGCGCGCCGCAATGTCGAATTCGTCTTCTAGCGTGTACAACGCCCGCGCATAAAACGGCGCGACACGGAAGCGTTCGCGCAGCGCCAGAAACTTTTGGCGAAACAGTTCGGGCACGCCCGGCAGGATATACACATTGCGCATCGCCAGTACCGGCCAGCGCATTTCGGCGGTTTCGATCAATTCCGCTCCTTGCGGCACATCGGCCATGCGCAACTTGGCTTCATCAATACCGCCGGGCCGCTCGCCAAAATACTGGCGCAAGCGCGCTTCCAATTCGGGCTGGCGCACGATGGGCACATCAAACGCCTGCGCTACACCGACCAGCGTCACGTCATCGTGCGTAGGCCCGACGCCACCCGAGGTGAACACATAATCAAATCGCGCCGAGAGGTCGCGCACGCTGGCCGCGATTTCTTCCATGTCGTCTGGAATGACCAGAATGCGTTTGAGCGCGACGCCCAAAGCGCGCAATTCACCAATCAGCAATTGTGCATTTTGGTCAGCAGTCTTGCCGCTCAGAATTTCATCGCCGATCACCAGAATGGCAGCGGTTGGAATTTGCATAGGGCGTATCATAGCCAGCGTAAGAGAAGTCGCAACCCCTGGGTACGCACCGCTTCCAGCGTGCGGTCTCGGCGGAAGGCGGCTTCCTACCGGCAGATAAGCATCTGCTGCCACGCCTGCACGCTGGAAGCGGTGCGTACCCAGGAACAATTTTTTGGCAACAAACGTCCCTTGCGGCGTTCGATACCATGCGCAACCCCTTTGATAAATGTCCTCAGAAAAACGGCTCAGAAATGACGAGGTTCCATCATGATGCGTTTCAATCTCAAATCCGGTCTCTGGTTTCCACTGGCAGGCGTGTTGCTGCTCTTTGCGCTTTTCGTTTTTCATCCTGCCACCAGCGGACAAATCCGCCGCGGGCTGCTTTCCACACCTATGAACCAAGCACCACAAGACGGCCTGCAATTTCGGTTGAGCGAAGGCGCGGAGACCTCAGACCGTCCGCAACAATTGCCGACGCCCACCGCGCAACCGCTGAGCGCCAACGAAACCAACGCGCTGGTGGGCCGCCTTGCGCCAATCAAAGTCGAGAAGGATGACGAAAAAGAATTCGCCTTGCGCGAACGTTCGTTGCCGCCGCCACGCACGGGCCAGACGATCAACGAAACCTTCCCGCCCACTGGCACGGGCGCGCAAGCTGAAAAGCCCACGACCACGCCGCTCGAAATCACCCGCTTTGCGCCCGAAGGCGAAGTGCCGCTCGCGCCGCATCTGAGCATCACTTTTTCGCAACCGATGGTCGCCGTGACTAGCAACGATGATCTGGCCGCCGGGCAAGTCCCCGCGCGTTTGTCGCCGCAACCGGAAGGCCGCTGGCGTTGGCTGGGCACGAAGACGTTGCTGTTTGCGCCCAAAGACCGCTTTCCGATGGCGACGGTGTATGCGGTCGAGATTCCCGCCGGGACGAAATCGGCCTGGGGCAATGCGCTCGCGGCAATCAAGCGTTGGACGTTCAGCACGCCGCCGCCGCAAGTCACCGATAGTTATCCGAATGGCGGGCCGACCACGCGCAATCCGCTGTTCTTTGCCGGCTTCGATCAACGCATCAATCCGGCAGCGGCGTTGCAAACGATCAAGCTGACAGCGGCGGGCCGCACGACGGCGCTGCGCCTGGCAACTGCCGAAGAGATCGAAAAGGACGAAGCTGTGCGCCAACGCGTCAAGGCAGCGCAACCGGAACGTTGGCTGACGTTTCGTGCCGCTGCCAACAGCGAACAGGCGTTGCTGGCCGATACGGCTTACACCGTGCAGGTTGGCCCAGGCACGCCCTCTGCCGAAGGGCCGCGCGCGACCGAAAAGCCGCACACGTTCACGTTCCGCACCTTCGGGCCGCTGGCGCTCGTGCGCCATCAGTGCGGTTATCAGGAACGCTGTGAGCCGTTCATGCCTTGGTCGCTCGAATTCAGCAATCCGCTGGACGTTGAGACGTTCGACAAGAAATGGTTTCGCGTAGAGCCGGAAGTGCCAGGGCTGCAAATCAGCAACTACGGCAACATCGTCAACCTGCAAGGTGCGACCAAAGGGCGCACGACTTATCGCGTGACGATTGACGCGGGCGTGCGCGATCAATTTGGGCAAACGCTGGGCAAGCCGGTGGTGGTGACGTTCACGACGACGGACGCGCAGCCGAATTTCTTTGCTTCGGGCGAAGGCATGGTCGTGCTCGATCCGTATGCCGCGCCGAAGTTTTCGATTTACAGCGTCAATCATCAGCAACTCAAAGTGACGCTCTTTGCCGTCACGCCGTCGGATTGGGGCACATACACCAACGTCATGCGCCGCGAGCAGGGCGAACAGGTGACCGCGCCAACGACCATCGGGCGCGTCGTTTCAGCCAAAGTCGTTGACCTGAACGCCAAGCCGGATGAGTTGACCGAAACGCAACTCGATCTGTCGCCCGCGCTGACCAGTGGTGTCGGCCACGTCGTCATTCGTGTAGACGCCGTGCAACCCGCGCGCAATCGCTGGGAGCGGCGGCGCCTGAATGTCTGGACGACGGCGACGCAAATCGGATTGGACGCTTTCATAGATCAGAGTGAAGTGTTGGGCTGGGCGAGTTCGTTGAAAGACGGCAAGCCGTTCAGCGAGGTTGAATTGACGCTGGTTGAAAACGGCGCGACTGCCAAGACCGGCGCAGATGGTTTGGCGCGGCTACCACTGTCAAACAGCAAACCTGCGCCAATGTTGATTGCAAGGCGCGGCAATGATTCGGCATTCCTGCCGGAAAATTTTTACGCGTATCGTGAAGGCGGCTGGCGCAAACAGCCGTTGCGCGATGCGCTGGCCTGGCATGTCTTTGATGATCGCGGCTTGTATAAACCAGGCGAAGAGGTGCGCGTCAAAGGCTGGTTACGGCGCATCGGCGGTGGGCCGTTGGGCGATGTCGGCGCGGCGGGCATTACGTCAGTCAACTTCACGCTGAATGACAGTCGTGGCAATGAGATCAGCAAAGGCACGCTGAACGTCAACCCGCTGGGCGGCTTTGATACCAAATTGAAGCTGCCGCCGACGATGAATTTGGGGTCAGCGCAGTTGCGCTTGATGGCTGGCAACAACGGCTTGCCGGGCAACGAAAGCTACCACGCGATTCAGGTCCAGGAATTCCGCCGCCCCGAATACGAAGTCACCGTGCGCGCCGACGCCGGGCCGCATTTCATCAAAGGCAAAGCCGAGTTGACCGTCGCGGCCAGCTATTACGCGGGCGGCGGGCTGCCCAATGCCGAGGTCAATTGGAACGTCAACGCGACGCCGACGAATTACACACCGCCCAATCGCGGCGATTTCAGCTTCGGCACGTGGGTGCCGTGGTGGGAATATCGCAGCGAAAGCGGGCGGACAAACAGCCAACAATTTCAGGGCCGCACCGATGCGGCGGGCAAGCATCATTTGCGAATTGATTTCGACAGCGCCGCACCGCCACGTCCGATGAGCGTGACGGCTTCGGCGAGCGTGCAGGATGTGAATCGGCAGGCGCTGTCTGGTTCGACCACGCTGCTCGTGCATCCGGCGGAACTTTATGTCGGATTGCGCAGCCGCCGCACCTTTGTGCAACCGGGCGAGCCGTTAGTAGTCGAAGCCATCGTGACCGATCTGGATGGCAAGGCCGTCAGCCAGCGCGAGATCAGAATGCGCGCCGTGCAATTGGCCTGGACGTTTGAGAAAGGCGCGTGGAAACAGACCGAACAGGACGCGCAGGAATGCGTCGTGCGGTCAAGTAACGAACCTGTGCAATGCCGCTTCGCGCCGAAAGAGGGCGGGACGTACCGCGTGACGGCCACTACACTAGACGACCGCGAGCGGCCCAATCAGAGCGAATTGACGCTCTGGGTCGCGGGCGGCAAACGTCCGCCGTCACGCGAACTGGCGCAAGAGAAGGTCGAACTGATCCCGAATCAGAAAGAGTACAAACCGGGCGACGTGGCCGAGGTGTTGGTGCAAGCGCCCTTCGCCAACGCCGAAGCCGTGTTGACCTTGCGCCGTTCGGGCTTGGTCAGCAGCGAACGCTTCACGCTCAGCGGCACATCGCACACGCTGCGCATCCCAATCAAAGACGAATACACGCCGAACATCCACGTGCAGGTTGATCTGGTCGGCGCGGCGGAACGAACCGACGACGCGGGCCAGCCGAAAGCGGGCGTGCCGAAACGTCCGGCCTTTGCATCGGGCCAGTTGAATCTGGCGGTGCCGCCGGTGACGCGCAAGCTGACGGTTACGGCATTGCCACGCGACAAAGCGTTGGAACCGGGCGGCACGACGGCGGTGAATGTCGAAGTACGCGACGCGGCGGGTCAGCCTGTGCGCGGCGGCGAAGTGGCACTGGTCGTGGTGGATGAAGCGGTGCTGGCCTTGACGGGCTATAAGCTGGGCGATCCGCTGGCGACGTTTTATCAGCAGCGGGGCGATGAGGTGAGCGAGCATCGGTTGCGGGAGAAAGTGATGCTCGCTGATCCCACTGCTTTGATTGGTAAAGTAAAAGCACCTTTTGAGCGGCTGGAATCATTGGGGGGCATGGGTAGATCGGCAAGTGCAGTAAAACTTTCTTCTGGTGTAGTAGCAGAAGATAGACTGGCAAGAATGGCTGCTGCGCCGATGGCCGAGGCTGCCGAGTTCGGCAAAAACAATGCACAATCTCAACCAATCCAAGTCCGCACCAACTTCGACGCCCTCGCCTTCTTCGCCGCTGAATTGCCCACCGATGCCAACGGGCGCGCCACGGTTACGGTGAAGCTGCCCGACAATCTGACGCGCTATCGCGTGATGGCCGTTGCGGTCGCGGGCGAAAAGCAATTCGGCAGCGGCGAAGCGGCCATCACCGCGCGCTTGCCGTTGATGGCGCGACCGAGCGCGCCGCGCTTCCTCAACTTCGGCGACCGCTTTGAATTGCCCGTCGTCGTGCAGAACCAGACCGATGCGCCGCTGACCGTGGATGTCGCTGTGCGCGCGTCAAATGCTTTGCTGACGGGTGTCAGCAGCGCATCCGTGAGGGAAGGCAACACTGGCGTGGCGGGCAATTTGCCGGAGTCAGCCCTTGCTAACCCGCGGGCTACTGACACGGCGGGGCGGCGCGTGATCGTTCCGGCGAATGATCGCGTGGAGGTGCGCTTCCCCGCCGCCGCGTTGAAGCCGGGCACGGCGCGCTTCCAGATTGGCGTCAGTTCTGGCCGCTGGGCCGATGCCGCCGAAGTGAGTTTGCCGGTGTGGACGCCCGCGACGACCGAGGCGTTTGCGACCTACGGCGAGCTTGATAACGGCGTGATGGCGCAACCGGTTAAAGCGCCTTCCGATGCGATCAAACAGTTCGGCGGGTTGGAGGTAACAACCTCGTCTACGCAATTGCAGGCGTTGACCGATGCTGTGCTGTATCTGACGACCTATCCTTATGAATGCGCCGAACAGATTTCGTCGCGCGTGCTGGCGCTTGCGGCGTTGCGCGATGTGCTGGCGGCCTTTGACGCAAAAGGGCTGCCGCCCGCCGACCAATTGGTCGCGCAGGTCAACCGCGATGTCGAACGCCTGCGCGGGATGCAAAACCCGGACGGCGGTTTCGGCTTCTGGACGCGCGGCAACGAGTCCTGGCCGTACCTGAGCATCCACGTCGCCCACGCGCTGGCCCGCGCCAAAGAGAAGGGCTTCGACGTGCCGGACGCGATGCTCGAACAATCAAAAGGCTACTTGCGCGCGGTCGAACAGCGCATCCCCAGTTGGTATGGCGCAGAGGCGCGGCGCTCGCTGATCGCTTATGCGCTGTTCACGCGCGCGCGGCTGGGCGACCGCGATGCGGCAAAGGCACGGACGTTGATTGCGCAAGCAAGCGGAGCCGACAAGATGCCATTGGAGTCTTTAGGCTGGCTGCTGCCGGTGCTTTCCGGTGAAGCCAATTCCAAAGTCGAAGTCGCCGCCATCCGCCGCCACCTCGCCAATCGCGTCGAAGAGACCGCTGGCACGGCGCATTTCACGACGGCTTATAAAGATGGCAGTGGTGGCGACGGCGGGTATCTGCTGTTGCATTCCGACCGTCGCGCCGACGGCATTATCCTCTCCGCGCTGATCGGCGACGATCCCACCAACGATCTGATTCCGAAGCTGGCGCGCGGGCTGCTGGCGCATCGCAAGGCCGGGCGTTGGGAAAACACGCAGGAGAACGGTTGGGTGCTGCTGGCGCTGGATCGGTACTTCAACACCTATGAAAAGGTCACGCCCGATTTTGTCGCGCGCGTCTGGCTTGGCGCTGGCTTCGCGGGCGAGCAGGCGTTCAAAGGGCGCACGACGGACAGCCGCCAACTCAACATCCCGATGTCTTACCTGATGGCGCGAAGCGGCGCGCAAAACCTGACCTTGAGCAAGGAAGGCCCAGGACGTTTGTATTACCGCATCGGCATGCAATACGCGCCGAGCAATCTGCAACTCAAAGCTGCTGATTACGGCTTCACGGTCACACGCACCTACGAAGCGATGGACGATCCCAACGATGTGCGGCGGCAAGAAGACGGCACGTGGCGGATCAAAGCTGGCGCGCAAGTGCGCGTGCGGTTGACGATGGTCGCGCCCACGCGGCGTTATCACGTCGCGCTGGTTGATCCGCTGCCCGCCGGGCTTGAAGCGTTGAATCCGGCGCTCGCAACCACGGGCGCGATTCCGCGCGATCCGAACGAGAGCGCGTCAAATCGGTATTGGTGGTGGCAGCGCACCTGGTACGAACACCAGAACATGCGCGACGAGCGCGTCGAAGCGTTCGCTTCGTTGTTGTGGGAAGGCGTGCACAGTTATTCGTATGTCGCGCGCGCAACAACGCCGGGCGTGTTCATCGTGCCACCGACCAAGGCCGAAGAGATGTACCACCCCGAAACCTTTGGGCGCGGGGCGAGCGAGCGCGTGGTCATCGAATAACGCTCAAGCGTCAATCGCGGCGTGCGAATTTGAAACCACGAAGCGACGAAGAGCACGAAGGGAATAGGAGGATATTTCAGAATTCCTTCCCAACTTCTTCGTGCTCTTCGTCGTTTCGTGGTTTCTTTTTTTCAGCCAAACAGATTTATACCCGACAACCTTGTCAGGTATAAATCTGTTTGTTAGGATGCCTGCGAAATTAAAGGACAGTTCGATCCCACAGGAATCAAGCAGGAAACAAATTTTGAAGATTACGGCACAAGAAGAATACGGCATGCGCTGCCTCTTGCAGTTGGCGAAGCAGGAGCAGGAAACGGCGGGCGAAGGCACGCTGTTGGTGCGCGACATCGCCGAACGCGAGGGGCTGTCGGTCGCGTATGTTGAAAAAATTCTCTGGATGCTGAGCCGCAGCGGCCTGGTCGAAAGCGTGCGCGGGCCGAAGGGCGGCTACAAGCTGTCGCGCTCTGCCGCCGCGATTTCATTGGGCGAAGTGATGCGCGTGCTGGGCGGCATTCAGTCAGAAGAGGAACTGTGCGGCCAGTTCACGGGGCAGCACGACACCTGTGTGCACCACGGCGATTGCGGGTTAAAGCCCGTCTGGACGAGCATCACCGATTTCGTCAACAGCGTTTTTGACAAGGTTCCGTTGACGACCTTGCTCAACGGCGGCATGGACATGCGGTTCGTCCAGATCAACACGCCGACACGTAACGCCGCCGCCTTACCCGCGTCAGTGCGCGTGAATTGACAGTTCGCTCGCTGTTTTTTTGCAGTTAAACCTGACTCTTTTGTCATCTATGTCAGGCGTATTGGATTGAGGGAAAAAAGATGAGCACAGCAGCAATCGAGGCACTTGCCAATCGCGAATACAAATACGGCTTTGTCACCGACATCGAGGCAGAAACGATTCCGCGCGGTTTGAACGAAGACATCGTGCGCACGATTTCGGCCAAGAAAAACGAGCCGGCGTGGATGCTGGAATGGCGGCTGAAGGCCTATCGCCATTGGCTGACGATGGAGGAGCCGGAGTGGGCCAACGTCCATTATCCCAAGATTGATTACCAGGACATCATTTACTACTCCGCGCCCAAGCCGAAAAAGAAGCTGGCGAGCATGGACGAAGTGGACCCGGAGTTAGTGGATACGTTTGCGAAGCTGGGCATTCCGTTGCACGAGCAAAAAATGCTGGCGAACGTGGCGGTGGACGCGATCTTTGACAGCGTCTCGGTGGCGACGACGTTTCGGGAGAAGCTGGCGAAGGAGGGAGTGATCTTCTGCTCGTTCTCAGAGGCGCTGCATCAATACCCAGAGATCATCAAGAAATACATTGGCTCGGTCGTGCCATACACCGACAACTATTTTGCGGCGTTGAATTCGGCGGTCTTTTCGGACGGCTCGTTCTGCTTCATCCCGAAGGGCGTGAAATGTCCGATGGAGTTGTCGTCGTATTTCCGCATCAACAACTCTGAGTCGGGCCAGTTTGAGCGCACGCTGATTGTGGCGGAAGAAGGCTCGCACGTTTCATATCTCGAAGGCTGTACCGCGCCGAAATTCGACAAGAACCAGTTGCACGCCGCCGTCGTCGAATTGGTCGCGCTCGACAACGCCGAGATCAAGTATTCGACGGTACAAAACTGGTACGCGGGCGATGAGAACGGCAAGGGCGGGATTTATAATTTCGTGACCAAGCGCGGCGCGTGCCGGGGCGTCAATTCCAAGATTTCGTGGACGCAGGTGGAAACGGGTTCGGCGATTACGTGGAAGTATCCAAGCTGCATTTTGCAGGGCGACAATTCGATCGGCGAGTTCTATTCGGTTGCGCTGACCAACCACATGCAACAGGCCGACACGGGCACGAAGATGATCCACATCGGCAAAAACACGCGCAGCCGTATTGTCTCGAAAGGCATTTCGGCCGGGCGCTCGAACAACAGCTATCGCGGCCAAGTCAAGATTTTGCCGAAAGCCGAGAACGCGCGGAACTATTCGCAATGCGACAGTCTGCTGATTGGCCGTGAGTGTGGCGCGAACACGTTTCCGTACATTGAAGTCGGTAACAATACGGCCAAGGTGGAGCACGAAGCGTCTACGTCAAAGATCAGCGAAGAGCAGCTTTTCTATTTCAACCAGCGCGGCATTGCGACGGAGGACGCCGTCTCGATGATCATCAACGGCTTTTGCAAAGAAGTCTTCCGCGAGTTGCCGATGGAGTTTGCGGTGGAGGCGACGCGGTTGCTGGGAATGAAACTGGAAGGCAGTGTCGGTTAAGCAAACGAAAGGTTCACGTATGACAGACAAACTTATCGCAATCGAAGCTTCATTGCCGCCCGTCCCCGACGCGGCGGGTAACTATGTTCACGCCGTGCGCACCGGCAATCTGGTTTATCTGGCCGGCAAAGGCGTGCTGGTGCAAGGCAAGGTCGGCCACGATTTCACCAAGGAGCAGGCCTATCAATTCGCCCGCGAAACCGGCCTGATCCTGCTGGCGGTGTTGAAGCAGGAACTGGGCACGCTGCGCAAGGTCAAGCGTGTGGTCAAGGTGCTGGGCATGGTCAACGCGACACCCGATTTCGGTGAGCATCCGTTTGTCATCAACGGCTGTTCCGACTTGTTCGTCGAAGTCTTCGGCGAAGCCGGACGGCACGCGCGCGCGGCGGTGGGGATGGGTTCGCTGCCACACCAGATACCCGTCGAGATCGAAGCGATTGTCGAAGTCGAAGACTAAAGAACAGGAATCAAGCTGGAGAAAAACATAGTGCTAGAGATTCGCAACTTACACGCCACGATTGATGGCAAAGAGATTTTGCGCGGTTTGAACCTGACGGTGAAAGCCGGTGAAATCCACGCCATCATGGGCCCGAACGGTTCGGGCAAGAGCACGCTCGCCAAAGTGCTGGCCGGGCATCCGTCTTACGAAGTCACGCAAGGTGAGGTGTTGTTTGAAGGCCGGAACCTGTTTGAACTCGCCGCCGATGAGCGCGCCCGCGCGGGCGTCTTCCTCGCCTTTCAATACCCGATTGAAATTCCGGGTGTGAGCAACGCCAATTTCTTGCGGCTGGCGTACAACGAAAAAGCCAAGCACGAAGGCCGCGAGGAACTTGATCCGCTGGAATTCGATGACCTGATTCAAGAGAAGATCAAGATCGTCGAGATGGACAAGAGCTTCATCAACCGTTCGGTCAACGAAGGCTTTTCGGGCGGCGAGAAAAAGCGCAACGAAATTCTGCAAATGGCCGTGCTCGAACCGAAGCTGGCCGTGCTGGACGAAACCGATTCGGGCCTGGACATTGACGCGCTGCGCATCGTCGCGGGCGGCGTCAACAGGCTAGCGCACAAAGACAACGCCATCATTCTGGTGACGCACTATCAGCGCCTGTTGGATTACATCGAACCGCACTTCGTTCACGTGCTTTATAAAGGCCAGATCGTCAAATCGGGCGGCAAAGAGTTGGCGAAGGAGTTGGAGAAGAAAGGCTACGATTGGATCAAGGGCGCGAGCGCGGCGGCTTAACGCAAGGAGTGAATCATGGGGGAACCTAGAGTCAAAGTGCTGTTGACGAATGCGACCGATTTGGAATTGGCGCAACTCGGTCATATTTCAGCGGAACAAGTGCGTCGTTATGAGGCGGATGCTTTAGCCGATTCAGGTTCAGTTTGCACTATCTTGCCGCCTGAGGTCGTGGCACGGCTGGGCATACGCATCCGCGGACAGCGCACGGCTGAGTACGCCGATGGACGCCAGGAATCGGTAGGGTTAACGGCTCCGTTGTTGATAGACATTGCCGGACGCGAGACAGCAGACGAAGCAATGGTGCTGGGCGAAGAAGTGCTGATTGGACAAACGGTGCTGGAAAAACTCGACATGTTGGTGGATTGCGCCAATCGCCGCGTTATCCGCAACCCGGCGCACCCCGACCAAGCCGTCAACAAAGTCAAAACGCTGGGAGTTTCCCGGATTTGAGCTATATGCCGCAAACTGTGACTGCAAAAGAAAACTATTTCTCCGCGCACAAACTTCTCGCTAAGGCGCGCGCCGAAATGCCTGAAAGCCAAGACCCGGTTTGGCTCGCCAACCTACGCGACAAAGCCGGTGAACGTTTCGAGGCGCTCGACTTCCCTACCCTGCGGTACGAAGAGTGGAAGTACACCAGCGTCGCGCCCATCCTGAAAACGCCTTTTCGGCAACTGCTTGATCCGGATTTGCAGGGCGTCACGGCAGAGCGCATCGCGCCGTTCACCTATGCTGAAACGCGCCGCAGCCAGTTGGTTTTCGTCAATGGCTTGTATGCGCCGCAGCTTTCCGACCTGAGCGCGTTGCCCGGTGGCATCACGGTCTGCAATCTGGCGCAAGTGCCCGCCGAGGCCGCCAAAACCGTGCACACGCATCTGGCGACGCAGGCCAATCATCACGACGAAGTCTTCACCGCGCTCAACACCGCCAGCCTGGGCGATGGCGCGCTTGTTTATCTCCCGAATGGCCAGGCCGTTGAGACGCCGATTCACCTGCTGTTTTTGACGACCGCGAAGGAGGCGACCGTCGCACACCCGCGCGTGTTGATCGTGGCGGGCGCGGGCACGATTGCGACCGTGGTCGAAAGCTACGCTGCGTTACCCACTGCGGGGAAAGACGGCGTTTACTTTACCAATGCGGTGGCCGAGGTCATCGCGCAAAACGGCGCGGTCGTCACGCATTACCGCTTGCAGCAGGAAAGCGAACAGGCCTTTCACATCGCCACGACGCAGGTTTATCAAGAGCGCGGCAGCAATTACACGTCCTACGCCATCTCGCTAGGCGGGGCCATCGCGCGTCACGATTTGAATGTCGTACTCGGCGATGAAGGCACCGAGACCACGATTGACGGCCTTTACGTCGTCACCGGCAAACAGCATTGCGACAACCACACGACGATTGATCACGCACATCCGCACGGCGCCAGCCATCAGGTATACAAAGGCATCTTGAACGATCAGGGCCGTGCCGTATTCAACGGCAAAGTTTTCGTGCGCAAAGGCGCGCTGCTGACCGATGCGCAGCAGTTGAACAAGAACCTGCTGCTCTCGAGTCAGGCGCACGTTGACACCAAGCCGCAATTGGAGATTTTTGCCGATGACGTGAAATGCTCGCACGGCGCGACCGTCGGTCAGTTGGAGGACGAAGAGCTGTTTTACCTGGCGGCGCGTGGCCTCTCGCCCGAACGCGCCCGCGCCTTGCTGACGTATGGATTCGCCGAGCACATCATCAGCAAGATCAAGCTGCCGTCGGTGCATACGGCGTTGGATCGCGCGGTGCTCGCAAAGCTGCATCAGAGTTTGGAGGTAAATTGACGTGGTACTAACACAAAGTCTTAATTTTCGCGGCTCAAAAGGAAGGGCCGATTTACTGGCCTTGTTTGATAGCGGTTCAACCTATTCGTGCCTGAATCCAGAAGTGGCTGCCAAACTTGGCAACTTGGAAGCCTTGCCTGATCCCCTCGAAGTCAAGACTGCCGACAAAGGCCATTTCATTCGCATTGAGGAAAGCGTTCGTCTGGATTTCTATCTGAACAATTTGCGCCTCACAGATGAATTCATGGTTGTGCCCGGCTTGGCAGAGGAAGCGATCATCGGCGCAACGACGATGCAAAAATGGCGGATCAAACTCGACTTCGAGCACGATCAGATCGTTACTGACCCGCGGGCGAACCGCATGATCTTGATGTAACCGGCAATCACCTATGCAAGCAGCTACGAACACCAAAAAAGCTTTTGACATTGACCGCATCCGCCAGGACTTCCCCATCCTGCAACAAACCGTGAACGGCAAGCCGCTCGTTTACCTCGACAACGCCGCAACTTCGCAAAAGCCGCAAGTCGTGATTGATGCGCTCACGCGTTATTACACCGAGCAAAATTCCAACATACACCGCGGCGTGCATTACCTGAGCCAACTGGCAACGCGCGAATACGAAGGCGCGCGCGTCAAAATCCAAAAATTCATCAATGCCGCCGAGGAACACGAGATCATCTTCACGCGTGGCACCACCGACAGCCTCAACCTAGTTGCGCTCAGCTTCGGGCGCAAGTTCGTCAAAGCGGGCGATGAGATCATCATCTCGGCGCTCGAACATCACTCCAACATCGTGCCTTGGCAGATGCTGTGCGAAGCGACGGGCGCAAAACTGCGCGTGATTCCGATCAATGACGCGGGCGAATTGCTGCTGGATGAATACGCGGCGCTGCTCAATGCGCGCACGAAACTGGTTGCGGTCGCGCACATGTCCAACGCGCTCGGCACGATCAATCCGGTCAAACGCATCATCGAACTGGCCCACGCGCAAGACATCCCCGTGCTGCTGGATGGCGCGCAAGCCGCGCCGCACTTAAAAGTGGACGTGCGCGCATTGGATTGCGATTTCTATGCGTTCAGCGGTCACAAGCTCTGTGGCCCGACGGGCATCGGCGTGCTTTATGGCAAGAGCGAGTTGCTCAACACGCTGCCGCCCGTGCAGGGCGGCGGCGACATGATTGCGTCGGTGACCTTTGAAAAAACCACCTACAACACGCTGCCGCATCGCCTGGAAGCCGGCACGCCGCACATCGAAGGCGGCATCGGCCTGGGCGTCGCACTGGATTACCTGACCGTCATCGGACTGGATGCAATTGCGGCGTATGAGCAAGAGCTGCTCGATTACGCCACCGAAACCATCGGCGCAATCAAGGGCGTGCGTATCATCGGCACCGCGCCCGAAAAGGCGAGTGTGCTGTCTTTTGTGATCGGAGGTGTGCTCGACGGCATTCATCCGCACGACATCGGCACGATTCTAGATCAGGAAGGCATCGCCATCCGCGCCGGGCATCATTGCGCGCAACCGGTGATGCAACGCTTCGGCGTGCCCGCGACGGCGCGCGCCTCGTTCGCCTTCTACAACACGAAAGCCGAGATTGACGCGCTGGCCGAAGGCATTCAAAAGGCCATCGAGGTCTTTGCCTAACAGTTGATAGTGGGCAGTTAACAGTTGACAGTTCCAGCCAACTATCAACTGCCCACTATCAACTACCAACTAAACCATGTCTGACTTAACCGAGCTTTACCAACAGGTCATCCTTGACCACAACAAGAAACCGCGCAACTTCAAGGTGCTGGAAACGGCCACCCGCACGCAGGAAGGCTACAACCCGCTGTGCGGCGATCAACTGAAACTGTACCTTGAACTGGATGGCGAGACGGTCAAAGACATCGCCTTTCAAGGCCAGGGTTGCGCCATTTCCAAAGCCTCGGCCTCGATGATGACGACCGCCATCAAGGGTAAAACCAAGGCCGAAGCCGAAGTGATGTTTGACGAATTCCACCGTATGGTGAAAGGCGAGCTTGACCCTGAAGCGGGCGAGAACCACCTGGGCCGCCTGAAAATCTTCGCCGGGGTGCGCGAATTCCCGGCCCGCGTCAAATGCGCCAGCTTATCCTGGCATACCTTACGCGCGGCGTTGGAAGGCAGTCACGATGCCGTTTCTACCGAGTAACCAGCCTATTCCCACCTCACCCAGCCTTGCCTTTGACCGTCTTTCGGCAGGTGAACTTACCTTTTCGTTGCGGGCTGACCGGCGCGCTTGTCTTCCATCAAACCCTCGCCTATAGTGCGCGCGTCAATCAGCGAGCTTTCAGCAGTAGCTATTACATTTGCCTCGTAACTTGATAAGAATCGTAAGCAGCAACTCTGAGGACAGGCCATGTTGTCCACACGTAAAATCACACCGGGACAAAAAGGCGCCAAGCGGCTCCACGAGCAGTATGGCGAGCGGCTGTACTGTATGCGTTACCGGTATGATCACCAATTACGGAAACGTTATAAAACCGTTGAACTGATCGTCGAAGAAACGGCTTGGACGCCGCCACCACCGCGCTACACGCCCGCCACGCTCGTCGGCGTGCGGGTTGAATTTGCTGAGGCTGAGTTGCAGCGCCAGGTCAAACAAGCTGGCGGTAAATGGAACCCAGCCCGCAAGCTTTGGGAGTTACGCTACGATCAGGCTTGTAAGTTGAGGCTGAAAAGTAGAATTCAAAAACCTGTGGTTTCTGATAACACAAACCGCTAAGGTTTCTGATAACACAAACTCACTGGTTTCTGATAACACAAACAAGTTTCTGATAGCTCAAACAAGTTTGCGTTATCAGAAACCTGAAGTAGCAACCTAATTACATGTTAGGCCCTCGAAAGGTAACAAGGGATAAAGACAGCAAGACACTGTCGGCACCGCGGCTTCCAGATGCCGCCCTGTCCCGCCGCGAAAAGGATGAGATGATGAAGGTTGTCAGGCGGGCCAGGGCTATTTCGGCACGCTGATTGATTCAATTCTATTTCACGCTGTCGCGGTTTGAAGGCGTCTTGTTACTCGGAAAGTGCCTAACATCCGTGGCACCGGAGCCGCTTGCTGTAGCCGAGTAACTTGGAGCGAAAGACGCGGCCCGCTGCACAATGGCGTTCGGCAGATGCTACGAAGGTAGATAGCAATAACAACGCGTTGATTGCGTTATCAAGCAGCATCTCCCTTAACCTTTAAGGAGCAAACGATCACCATGAGGAAAGTAATCTCAGTTGTTTTCGGAATCGTTCTTGCGGCCACGCTTTTTGCTGGGCGGCAGGTTCTCTCTTCAAACGGCAATAACACCAGCGCAGGCAATGCCACTACCGTAATCTTGCAAGGGATGTGGAAATTGAAAAAGGATAACGGCACAAGGCTAATCAACGGAAACACAAGCACTACCACGGATAATCAATTCAAAGCCGACGTCACCGTGCAATTCTATCGGAAGGAGGGTTCCAGGCCACACGACCTTGTCACCATCGTGGAATACGAGAAAGAGGAACAATATTCAGGCAAGGGAAAATTTCGCGCCGTTTACGCTGGCACTTTTAATGGCCAAAGCGGCAAGGGAACCTACTACGACAGCGACGGCGGATCAGGGACATTTGACTTGACCCGATAGCCCACGCCTCTCATTCACTCTCCTAAAGCCTGCCGAATGTGCTGTTTGGCAGGCTTTATTTGTCGCCGTGACAAAACTGTTGACAACTATGTTGACTATAACTTCTGCCCAGTCATAAACTGGGTTCGGAGGTTGAATTTATGGCAAGCACACAAGTCAGAATCAGCAGTGCGACACATCAAACGCTCCGTCACCTGTCGGCTGAAATTGGAGAGTCCATGCAAACCATCATCGAAGAAGCGATAGAGCAATATCGGCGGCGCAGATTTCTGGAAGGACTAAATCAAGACTTCAAGGCTTTGAAAGAGGACGCGTCGGCTTGGCAAGAAGAACTGGCAGAACGGGCATTGTGGGACAATACTTTGCTTGATGGAGTTGAAAATAAATGAGCCAACCATTGCGAGGTGAGGTTTGGCTGGCTACGCTTGACCCAACTGTCGGCAGAGAGCAAGCCGGAACAAGACCGGCTTTGATTATTTCCGACGATCTGTTTAACCAGAGCCATGCTGAGTTAGTGGTGGTGCTTCCCATCACATCGAAAAGCAAGAACGTCCGCTCGCACGTTCCGGTGTTGCCGCCTGAGGGCGGGTTACAGGTAGCGAGTTACATCAAATGTGAAGACGTTCGTTCAATCTCGATTCAAAGGCTTGGGCGACGGCTTGGTAAAGTCTCGGCCAAGACGATGAATGAAGTTGAGCAACGGCTCCGCATAATTCTTTCCCTGTAAGCCACATTGGTTTGCAGAGAAGTTTTCGATACCTCGAACAGCGCCGAACATCTGCTGCACCCGGAGCGGCTTCTCGTAGCCGATGGGTTTGGTAGCGAAGGCCGCCGCCCGGTGAGCGTGGTGTTAGATTTCTTTTGAACCATATGAAAGTTTACTCCATACGAAAACGCTTAATAAAAAGCCTGAGGCTAGTGACAGGATTATTGTTGATAACTCTCATAATCACGCGAGGATCTACCGCGTGCGAGTGGGATTACCTGATTTGGATAAATCACAGCAAATCTGCTGACCCGTTATACCGCTTTGTACAAAAAGGAAAGGCTGGATACATTGACCAAGCAGGAAACATATTATTCCGACCAAAGCTTAATGCGTATGGAAACTACGGTGGTGAATTTCATGATGGGTTGCTAGAAGTAGGAGTCAGCGACGGCAAGTATGCAGACATATCGGGAACACTTGTCATTGATAAAGGGTTTTATCGAGGCTGGGACTTCTCTGAGGGACTTGCTGTAGCCATGCGAAAGGATGGTGAAAAATGGGGATACATTGATCGAGCTGGAAAGTTCGTGATCAGTCCACGTTTTGATACTTATCCCAAAGGATACGTTCATTCATTTTCTGATGGGTTGGCGATGATTGAGGTCGCTAAAAAATATGGCTACATCGACCACACAGGGGAGTTTGTCATTCAGCCACGATTTCTGCATGCAACAGACTTCAACGAAGGGATGGCTCGTGTGGTCGTCGAAGGCCCCTGTGTTTATATTGGCAACGGGCCTTGCCCGGACGTTCGGATGGTTGGTGAAAGTGCTCAAGGGAAAGTATCTGCCTGCAAGTTCGCCTTCATTGACAAGTCCGGCTCTATCGTCACGATTCAACGTTACGACTACGCGAAAGAGTTTTCGGAGGGACTAGCACCGGTCAAGATTGGGGAGAAGTGGGGATACATTGACAAGCAAGGGCGAACGGTAATCCCGCCCCGATTCGATGAAGCCGAACGATTCTCTGACGGACTGGCTCGCGTGCGGCAGGGCGATTTGTATGGATACGTTGATCATAAAGGTGAATATGCTGTTCAACCACAATACAAGTATGCAGATGATTTTTCAGATGGGCTTGCGGTAGTAAGTAGCAGTTGGAGCCAACAAGAATTCAGATATGAGTATTTCTATTACATCGATAAGCAAGGCAACCAAGCAATTGAAGAGAAGTTTGCTTTAGCAAGCCCTTTCTTCAAAGGGGTGGCCCATGTAAAGCTAATGCCAGACAAGAAAAGAAGCAATACCAAAGGCAATAGTGCAGAGGGGGTTTTTGCTTATATAAGCACTACTGGCGCGAGGATTTTTACGTATTGGGGAGAAAGATAACTATCATCGGCGAAATCTAACACCCATTCCACCGGAGCGGCTTTCTTTGGCGGAGTGGCTTCAAGGCGAGGGCGCCGCCCGGTAAATCAGGCCGTTCGGCTTTTAACATTGTCATCGTAGTTCTGTAATCCACTAAGACAGAAATAGCCCCCGCAAATGATACCAATGAGACTTAGAATAAATATCCTTATCCAAGCAACCAGTCCAAGCCTTAACGTTCATAAGTATAATGGCGGGACCGTTAGGGACTTGCCGTTTGCGTATCAATGGCTTTGCGGTATTGCGTTTCTTTTCTTTCTGAGTATTTCGAGTTATGGGCAAACTTGTATTGTCGCAAAAAGAACTAGCACCGAAGTTGTGATAGCTGCTGACAGTGCAGCAAGCGTCACAACAATTACCCCGAATGCAGACGGTAGCGTTACGAAGACCAGGTCTAATAAGACGGCCTGTAAAATAAGAACAGCTAAAGGGGCCTTCATAGCGATAGCTGGCTTTTGGGGTGGCAGTGAGACTGGGGACTTGTACGCCGTCGCAATTAAAGCTGCCAATGACGGACGAACACTGAAAGAAAAAGCGACTATCTTTGCGAGTCGCTTGAGAGAGCCGCTCAAAAAAGACCTGGAAAAAATCAGAACCACGGACATTCAGTATTACACTGAAAAGTATGTCGGACATGCTGTTCAGTCCATCTTTGTCGGCATTGAGAACGGGGTTCCCACAATTGTCTATCAGGGTTTTAAGACTATTAACCTGCCCACTCAGCCTGTCAGGATAAAACCGATACAAGTTATCACAAACGGTCTCATTATTGGCCACCAAGAAGCTGTGTCCCGTTATTTGGATGACACGATGTTCTGGGGAAAGTGGGGACTTGTAAGCGGATGTCGCAAATTGATTGAGATTCAATCCACGGCGACCCCCGATGATGTCGGAGGAGAGATACGTATACTCAGAATCACTAAAACCGGCAATCAGTGGATTGAGGGTAAAAAGGGATGCGAGGATAAGTAAATTGCAAATCTGATACATCTCTACTGCCTAAGCAAGCCGAACATCCATTCAACCGTAGCCGCTTTCCGCAGCGATGCGGTTTGGAGGTGATGACGCGGCACGGTTAATGCGGTGTTCGGTGCTTCGTGGTTTTCCCAAAGGTCTTGCACAAGAACGGACAATTCGTTTTGCAAATTCGCGCTTTTATCTGAAATTCGGTAAAATGACTTCGAGAGGTCATAAATTATGCTAACAGCAATTGAAACCACCGGAACAATTGAACAAAGCGGAAGAATCGTCATTGACGAAACATTTTCCGTTAACACGCCGACTTTAGTGCGAGTTATCGTGTTGTTTCCCGAAAGCGAAGAGTTGGACGAGCGCGAATGGCTGCAAGCGGCTTCAAAAAACGAAGTGTTCGATTTTCTGAACGACCCGGACGAAGATATTTACTCTTTGAAAGACGGAAAGCCACTTGACCTATGAAGTATAAAATCGTTCTTGTGCCATTTCCGTTCGACGATTTGACGGCAACCAAAGTTCGTCCGGCTGTTTGTTTGACCGTACTTGATTAGCGGCTCGCTTTGATTTTGCCGATTGTGTGTTGAGAGTGTGGTAGTTGAATTTAGCTTTAGGACGTATTTACCGAGGCAAGCTGTTGTGGCAATGAGGTCGCAATCAGGTGGGTCAGTTTTTCCAGCAC